>JBLYYU010000371.1:0-19739 GCA_048550275.1 Polyangiales bacterium | reverse complement strand
GAATACCCCCGTTGGGAAGAAGTCATCGTCGGTCGAGCTGAAGAGACTCGGCGAATTGGCTTCTACGCCAAAGCACTGAGAGTCGATGACGCAGACGCCGCCGCCCTGCATGTGAGTCACGACGTTCGCGGCCGAGCTTCCGGCGGGTGGCAGCTGGACCCAGAAGGTGTAGGGGCTGCCGTCTCCGCATCGCGTGCCCCATACCGCCTGATCGAGTTGAATCTGTGTTGGCACCCCAGGCGCGAAAGCAGTGAGGCCTACGGGCTGGGTTTTGATGACCGTTACGCCGGGCAGGCTTCCCGGAGCGCAGAGTAGCGTCAGCGGACTCGTGTCGGCGAGCGCGGCACCCGCCATGCACTCGCTCTGAGCTTTCGCGCGATCGATCGCTTGCGCAGGGAGAATCCCGATGAAAAACGCGAGCACTGAGCCGTTTGAGGGGCAAGCCGCCTCGATCACGGAGCTGGCCTGTGCGGCTGCGTTCGCGATGTCCGATGCCACCGTGGCGCCGACGCAGTTCGCCTCGTCCAAGAGGCAGTCTCGCTGGAGATTGTATGCGATATCGATGAACGATGCGCTCTCTGAGTAGGCGGTATCGAGACAGGTCTCGCCCACTGGAACCTGGCCGCCGGACACCGTGGAGAGAACCTTCGCGTGGGGACCGCCATAGACACGCGCCGCGAGGGTCGCCGCGTTGCCAACGCACTCCTCGACGAGCCGTTCGGCAAGCCCGTTCGCGGTGAGCGCAGATCCGTATCCTAGCGACTGTACGCCCGCATCGTTGCAAGCGCCGGTGACGCTCGCTCGAAGCGCGTTCGAGGCAGCGACCAACTCGGCGGCTGTCGGACTACAAGCGCTTCCGGTGTTCGCGTAGCAAAGCCGCGTCTCCTCGCTTGCTTCGACGAAGCACTGACTGAGCGCGGCGCTAGCCGCACTCTCGCATTCGCTGTCTCCCAGCCAACTGAAACCCACGAGCCCAATCGCGGGTCCTCCGACGCCGTCGACATCCACTCGAACGATGAAGGTCTGCGCGCCCGGGGAGAGGCCCAGCGCAACCGAGTCCAGATCGGCGGACGCACTCGTTGCTCCGGCGAAATCGGATTGACCGACTGGGAGGAAGAGCGACGTGACATCGATCGCTGTCGAGCCCTGATTCGTTTGGAGCTCCATCTCCACGACGGAGCTTGCGTTCAGCGCGGTCGGGAAGTTGACCGAGGCCGTGAAAAGACCGGACGCGGGAACGGTCGCGCCGGGAGCGGGCGACGTGATGCTCGGAGGGATGGGTGCGGACCGATCGCAGCTGATGCCATAGAGATTGGGAAGCACTAACGCCACCATGGCACTGAAGAGAAAAAGCTGGACTTGGGGGCGCATGTGACCTCCTAAGAGATTGGGCATTGGGGCACGGGAAGGATTCTGCGCGGGACCGACGGGGCAGAACGCGGCGTGAGGGCGACGTTAACGATTTCTGAGGCGGATCTCAACCCCGGAAGAAGGGCTTTGGTCTCGCTAGGCTCGATCGACGGTTCGCTTTGCGAAATCGAGAACGGGCGTTTCTTTCACGCGCGATCAGGACCCATCGATGAGGCGGCCAGTGAAGCCCCCGGGCGACTCGAGTCGTTAGCTCTAGAACCTCGTGATGCCTCGTGTGTTGTATTCGATCCACTCTTCGGTGGGGCGGCTCGCGCTGGGCAGGCTGGGTTCCCGGTCCAGGTCCGAGCGGCAGTCGCCCTGACCGTACTGGGGGTCGCTCGTGTTCTCGGCGGTAACCAAGTACATGCCCCTCGGAGACACCTCGATTCTACGAACGTCTAGACCGATGGTGTCCGAGAGGCTGCTGACCAGGGTAGCGATGCCCGCGTCGATCTGTGTGGCGCCTTCGCCCCCTGGCGCAAAAGTTTCTGTGGTGCCTCCGATGAAGCGGGGGACGAAGCTGTTGTTGCAAACCACCCTTGCCCAGGGATAGCCCTGGTGCGTGACCACGACTGAAGATTGGTCGACTACGAACGTTCCTTCGCCTTCACTATTGATCGACGGAGTGCCGCAGTAGCGAAACGAAGTGTCTTTCCAGCCGCAATCACCGATCCACGGCAGCAGCGACAAGAAGAAGTGGCCGATCGCCTGATCGAAGCGATACCAGTGGTCCGGTACGCTGGAGATATCGCTATTCGCATGGAAGTACTGCTTGAAGCAGACCTGCGGCACGCCAGTATCGGAGGACAGTCGGTAGTGGAACTCGGGGCTCGCGTTGACGTTGGGACGAATGCCCGCGGTTCCGTCGATCCAGAGCATCGCGTTCACTTCGGTGCGGAACTGAGGCTCGGTGGTGTCGACCATCTCATCGATGAAGCGCTCCGCCAGGCCGCGGTCCTCTAGCGCAGCCCCGAGGCCCGCGGTGTAGTACGAGTCCTCGTTTCGGTGCTCCCATTCCCACGGGATGAAGAACGAACAGGCGCCGAGGTCCATGCTGTACGCGGTCCAACCGCCGCCGACCGCAAAGGTGACGTTCTCCTCTGGATCAAAGCGATGGTCGAAGAATGTCCCCGAGCTCTCCAGGGCGAGGTCGCCCTCCACCGGGCGACTTGCGTTCGTGTAGTTGAACTCGTGACTGCCCACAATCAAGCGGTTCCAGGGGTCGCCGTGCCAGAGCATCAAACCGGGGTCGAGCTCCGCGTACTCTTCGGCGCCGCGGCTTCTCGCCGCCGGTAGCCCGATGTCTTCTCCCCCGCTGAGGTGCTCGAGCTCACGGCTACCGCAGTGCACGCGTCCCTCCCGCTGCAAGTAGTTTTCGGTGCAGACGTGCACGATGCCGGCCCCGTGAGCGACGTTGCGGCCGACCGGCCCGGCCTCGTGCGCGACTCGCAGCCGGGCGACGCAGCCCTCGGAGCCGTTGGGCACCGGGCAATGCCAGACGTCGTACGGCAGAACATCGTCGTACGAAAAAGAGCCGCCAGGAGCGAAGTGAATCAGAACCCAAGTCCCATTCGGCTTCAGCGCTTCGATGCGCCCTGCGCCTTGGAGATCCGCCGTTCGAATCAGCACGGGGCTGAGGACGTTCGTCACGGTGATGGAACCGCCGGTCGGTGTCATGATCCTCGGTTGGCGATTGCACTCGGCAATGCCGAGCAGTGGCAGGGCCAAGACGACTAAGCTGAGCGGGATGAGGCGGCGTAGCATGGCAGGCTCCTTTGCAATGGATTCGTCTTGCAGCCACAGTGCCAGAACGGACTATGAATTGGCGTGAATCTTTGTGAAATTCGATGAAAGGGCCGCCCTAGTTCGAACCGCCGATCGCTCGTTACCAAATGTCGCGCGGCACGGTCGTCAATCGCGTTGGCTTGGTCGCTCCGAGTCTCGGCGATTTCGGAATGCTCTCGACCCCGTAAGGCACTAGTCGAGCTCGGGTTTCGGGCTGTCGTGTCTTCGACTAGCATCAGTGCGCCATCGAAAGGTTTCTCATGTTGCACGAAGTTCCCAGTAGTGAGGCGCCCGGACGACTCGAGTCGTTCAATCCGCGCGATGGATCCAAGCTCGGAGAAGTCCCCATCGCTGACGCCGCGATGGTGCATGCGGTTTTCGAGCGAGCGAGGCGTGCGCAGCCGGGCTGGGCGGAGATGGGGGTCGATCGTCGCAACGAGATTCTCAACCGGCTGCGAGGCGTGCTCCTGGATCGAGCTGACGAGATCGGGCGCGTGGTCTCTTCCGAGAACGGCAAGCCGCCGGTCGAACCTCTCGGGCTCATCGCTCCCGTCTGCGAGACGGTCAAGCTCCATACGGCGCTGGCCAAGCGCCTCGAGCCCGGCGAGAAAGTCAGCGCGACGTTCTTCATCGGCGCGCGCGCCCGAATCTACTACGAGCCGCTCGGTGTTGCGGGGTACATCCTTCCTTGGAACTTCCCATTTGAGCTGGGCATGAAGCACTTGATCCCGGCGCTCGCGGCGGGCAACGCGGTCGTGCAGAAGCCCTCACCGGTCAACCCGCTCATCGGCGAGATGATCGTGAGCCTCTTTCGGGAGGCTGGCGTTCCCGACGGAGTCGTTCAGATGGTGCACGGTCACGCGGAGACCGGCGTCGCCGTGATCGACGAGGCGGACGCGATCTGCTTCGTGGGGTCGACGGCCACCGGCAAGAAGATCATGGCGCGGGCGGCCGAGACGTTGACGCCGGTGGTTCTCGAGCTGGGCGGCAACGACGCGGCGATCGTACGCGACGACGCCGACCTCGACCTCACCGCGCGCGGGCTGGTCAACGGCACCTGTTACAACGCGGGCCAGGTCTGCAACGGCATCGAGCGCATCTACGCACCTCACCGGCTGGTCGAACCCCTCGCCGAGAAGCTCCTCGCCGTAGTCGGCGCGCTCCGACAAGGCTGGCAAACCAAGGGCAGCGACTACGACCTAGGACCGGTCATCTGGGAACCCCAGCTCGACATCTACGAAGCGCACACGGCGGACGCGCTCGAGAAGGGCGCGAAGCTGGTCTGTGGAGGGAAGGTCCGGCGCGAGGGGGGCGGAGCTTACTGGCCCCCGACGATCCTCACCGGCATGACGCACGAGATGAAGATGATGCGCGAAGAGACCTTCGGTCCCTTTCTTCCGATCATGGGCGTCGACAGTGACGACGAGGCGATCCAACTCGCCAACGATTCCCAGTACGGCTTGGGCGGAAGCGTTTGGACGCGTGACGTCAAAGCCGGCGAAGCGATCGCTCGTCGCCTGCGGACCGGCTCCGTGATGGTGAACAACGCAGTTCAATCCGGCGGCTGCGTCACTTTGCCCTTCGGCGGTGACGGCGACTCCGGCGTCGGTCGCGCACAGGGCGAGCAGGCGTACTACCACTACGTCGCCACGAAGAGCGTGATGACCAGCCCGGACAGCGCCGAGGCCCTCTGGATGCCGTACGCGGCGACGACCGAAGGCTTCTTCAAAGGCGTCGGCAAGCTGTTCAACGGCCGAGGCATCGCAGAGCGGGTCAGCGGGCTCGCGAGCCTGATCCGAAACCGTCCTCGCGACTAGCGTCGACCGCCCGCCCATCGACGGACCGACCCGTGCAAGAGGCGGCACAAATCGCTTCCAAGCGGACGCGGTTTCGGATAAACTGGTCCAGTGGTTGAACCAATTGCTCCCATCAATGGCCTGAATTCGCTGCTAAAGCGGGCCCGCCTGTCCGATGAGGTGCTCACAGTGCTCGTCCAGCGTGTGCTCGACGGGACCTATCCGGCGGGAGCCCGGCTGCCGGCGGAGCGCGCGCTCGCGGCAGAGCTAGGTGTGACGCGCACGTCGCTCCGGGAAGCGCTCCGGCAGATGGAGTCGATGGGTGTCGTTCGGATCCGACAAGGTGCTGGGGTGTTCGTTCTAGACTGGACGCTCGAGCCGACAATGCGCTTCGTGCTTTTCTTAGCCGCGTCGGGCCTGGGCATGGACCCCCAATTCCTGCTGAGCTTCGACGAGATCCGGCGATTCTTTGCAGTGAAGATGCTCGAGCTCGCTGCGGAGCGCGCTACCAGTGAAGACTTGGATCGCATACAGAGCGTCCTCGACAGCTATCCGTCGGACGACACGCGCGCCTTGCTCGAAGGCGAGTGGGATTTTCGCTTTCACCGCGAGATAGCGCGTGCGACCGGAAACCCGATCTTCGTCTATTTGCTCAACACTGTTCGCGAGACCTTCGCGGCGCTTCGCGCACTCTATTTGCGTCTCGACGCGGAGGTAGATCAGAGCGTGGCGGAGTTGAACGCCGAGCTCTTGGCCGCGCTGCGCGACCGGGACGGAGCCCGAGCCGTAGCGGTGATGGAAACCAGAATGAACCAAGACGCCGAAGCGCTCCGTGCAATGGGGCAGCCGACGAGGAGGCCCTCATGACATCTGCAACACAAGAGGCCGTTCGAGATTTCGAGACGATTCGCTACGAACAAAACGGAGCCGTTGGCGTCATTACGCTCGACCGGCCCAAGTGCCTCAACGCGATCAATTTCGCGATGCGCGACGAGCTCACCGCCTGCCTGCGCGCCTGCGCGAGCGACTCGGATACCCGTGTCATCCTGCTGACAGGCGCCGGTCGGGCTTTCAGCGCAGGGCTCGATCTCAAAGAGCCCGCGATCGCCGGCGATGGCCCGATGACCCCCAAGCGCGCCTACGAGGCGCAGCGAACATACTCGCAGATGATCCTCGACTTGCGGCGTGTTCCACAGCCGATCGTCGCCGCGATTCACGGCCCCGCCATCGGTGCGGGTTTCTCGATCGCGATGGCCTGCGACATTCGCTTGGCCTCGCCGACGGCGACCTTTCAGGCCGCCTACATCAATCTCAACTTGGGGGGCGCGGACATGGGCTCGTCCTGGCTTCTGCCCCGGGCGGTCGGGTCCGCAAACGCAGCGCGCTACTTGCTCTCCGGCGACGTTCTCCCCGCCGACGAAGCGCTTCGCATCGGTTTCGTTCAATCCGTCGTCGACCAAGAGAGCCTCATCGAAGAGGCGGGCGTCCTCGCCAAGAAGCTGGCGAGCAAGTCACCCCTCGGCCTTCGCCTCACCAAAGAAGCGCTCGACGCCGCCGTCGGTGGTCTCAGCTTGGAGCAGACGATCCGGATCGAAGATCGCAATCAAGCCATGTGCATCAGCCAGCTCATGGGAGGGCGTTGATGCCGCCAACAGCAACGGAGCGCATGACTCACGGAGCGCAGCAATGAGCAAAAACTTCAAGACCTATGAAAACCCGTCGATCTTTCACCGCTGGGCGGCCGCCCAGTGGCGCCGGCCCAAGGACCCCACCATTTACGGTGCGACCGAAGTCGACATGACGCCCGCGTTGGCCTTCATCGACCAGGTTCGAGAAGAGTGGGGTGTCAACGTCACCGTCACGCACTTGGTCACCAAGGCGCTCGCCATCTCCATCGCCCGCCACCCGCGCACCAACGCCAAGGTGCGTTTCTGGGGCAAGCTCGAGCAGCGGAAGACCGTCGACATCACAGTCCTGATCGCAGGCGCTGGTGGCCGGGACCTCTCGGCGCACCGAATTACCGCGGCCGACGAGCTTCCCCTGCGGCAGCTCGCCACCGACGTCATCGAAGCAGGCCAGCTCATCCGTGCCGATGAGGATCCGAAGTTCCAGCAAACCAAACAGCTCATGGACAAGCTGCCCTGGTGGATGATGCGTTCGTTTCTCACGCTCGCGAGCCTCTCGATGAACGAGCTGCACCTCGACTTGTCGAAGCTCGGCCTGCCCGCAGACCTGTTCGGCGTCGGGATGGTGACGAGTCTCGGCATGCACGGTGTCGACGAGGCCTACGCGCCGCTCACGCCGATCGGTCGCATCATGGTCGACGTGCTCCTCACGCGCGTTCGTGAGCGACCCTGGGTTGGAGAGGACGGAGAGCTCGTGGTCCGGCCCACACTCAAGCTCTGCGCGACCTTTGACCACCGCGTCGTCGACGGAATCCAGGCCGCTAGAATCTGCCAGGAGCTTCACGGCCTGCTCGCCGACCCCGATTCGCTCCGCTGAAGGGAACACTATGTCCGCCTTTGACTTCTTCATCACGCTCGATGGCAACTGCCTCAACGGTTTCGAGGGGCTTTGTGGCGTCGCACGCCTCCGCTGCGACCCGGACGCCGACCGCTGGGAAAAGGAGGTCCACTTCTTCGAGGGGATGGCCGGCGGCCACGCCACCCAGGTGAACCCCACCGGGACGCTCGCCTTCCTCGGAAACCTCTCCCAGACACTCCTGTTCTTCGACCCGCGCACTCTGCGCGAAGTGCGCCGGCTCTCGACGCTGCGCTTCTGCGCGCCCGACGTGCTCTACTCGAGCCAAACGCACGTCGTCTGGATGTCCGAGAAGACTTTCATCGCAGTGCTTGGCGATTCGTTTTGGCGCTTCGACATGGACGACCTCGAGAACCCCGAGCGCCTCGGCGAGCACCGGGTGAAGCTGCCACACGCGCTCAAGCTCTCCCCATCGCGGCGTTACATCGGCTACGGATCGATGGACCACGACCACAAAGGATACGCGCGCGAGATCGGCATCTTCGACCTCAGAAAGAACGAGGCTCGCGTGGTCGAGCTCCCCGCCACCTGCTGGCACCTGGCCGCGCACCCCAGCAAAGATTTCTTCTACGGCCCAAGTCAACAGGTCTCGCCGCAGGGGCACGAGTTCGCCGAATACACGCTCGCCCACTACAAGAACTACGTCTACGAGGTCGACGCCGAGACCGCCACGGTCACTCGTCACGCGTCGATCGCCAAGGAGCTCCCCGCGGCGTTCACCTCCGACGTCGCCGTCACCGAAAACGACGTCTTCTACAATGCTTGCGCAGGCGGCACCCTGGTCCGAGTCGACCTCGAAACCTTCAAGCGCGTGCAGTTCATCGACGAGCGCCCCAGCCTGCTTCGATCGCTCCCTCATCTACGGAGCGGCGTGTCGAACCTCGTCGAAGCCTTCAGTCGCGCCAACGTCATCGGGAACTCGCACCTACTCCTGAAGGCGCTGCGTGCCACCCGCTTCAGCCTTCTCGACGGCAGCCTCGGCTTGCAGGTGAGTCCCGACGGGCGCTTCGTCCTCACTTCGCACCGCGGCCTCAACGAGGTCATCGTCTATCGGCACCCAGAGATGACGGTGCACAAGCGAATCCGCTTCCCGTCCATTCGAGGCTTCTTCCCCGAGCACATCGGGCTCCTCGACGACCAGCGCCTCGGCTTCCACCACAGCACGATCTCGACCGCCAGCGTCCATGCTTGAGCGGGTCGGCTGGTGGCTTACCGGCCCTGGAAGCGCTTCTGGAAGTCGAAGTTGTGCGTGTAGAAGATCTGTAGCCTCATGAACTGCGAGTCGGAACGCAGCTGCCACAGGAAACCGAGTTGGAGATTGTTGAGCTTGGCGAACTGATAGCCGGCAGCGCCGTAGAGCCGATTCTGATCGAACAGGCGTGGGTCGTCGAACGTGATGAAAAACTCATCGTAGAAATTCAGAAACCAGACCCGCGCCTCCATGACTTTGCGGTTCAACGGCACGGTGACCTGTAGCCGGTAGCGCACACGGTTCGAGAAACGAGTCCCCTCGGTCTTCAGCCAGCGCTGTTCGAGGCGGTAGCGGTGCTCGAATACCGCGCGAGCCCAGTGCTGCCAGAGCGTGAGCTGCTCGTAGAGCCGGTTTTCGCTTCGCTCACGCTCGCTTCCTTCGAAGGCATACGCTTGGGAGTACATGTATCCAATTGCGACCAATGCGTTTGGGGTGAAGTTGTACTGCGCTGCGGCCCTCACGAACCATTCTTCCACGTTGTAGGCCACGTCCCAGAGGCGTAGCTGGCCCTCGGTGAAGACGCTCCAGTCGTCAGTGAAGCGGAGGGTGCCGTTATAAATCAGCCAGGTGCCAAGGTGTTTCTCGGGGTTCTGCGCCTTGGTGGTGCTGGCAAACGTCGATGCTGCCAAGAGCGCGAGGAAGAGGATGAGAAGCCGGAGCCTCAGCGCCCTCGCTTGCCAGAAACGGTTTGTGGACACGTCCGGGCGGTCGTCAACGATGTAGCGTTCCGATCTCACTCAGCTCCGGAATTGCGCGGAACCCAACGTTGGGCGAGCGGGTGCGGCTCGTAGAGGCGTTCACGGGCGGTCACAGGAGCTCGTCGTACTTGGGCACCGCAATGCTTTGCTCGGCGAGCACCGTCCATCTCGCGACCGACCTTTGGCTCCAAATCCGCGACTCCCATTCAGCGATCTCGCCCTGCAGCGGAACACCGTAGGTTCGGAAGCGACTGAGCACCGGAACGTACATGCAGTCGGCGATCGAAAACTCACCGAAAAGAAAAGGCCCGGGTGAGGTCGCGAGCGAAGCGTTCCAAATGTCGAGGACGCGTTCAATCTCGCGCGAGGCTTCATCACTCGGTGAGAAGCGGGTGGCGGTGCCCCGATAGTTCATCGGCATTTCAGCGCGGATGTTCGTAAACCCGGTGCTCATTTCCATGCTTACGGCACGTGCCCGCGCACGGAGCTGCGCATCGTCTGGCCAGAGCACGGCGCTCGGAAAGCGTTCGGCCGCGTACTCACATATCGCGAGCGCCTCATGAACGCTGAGGTTTCCGGCGATGAGAATCGGCACCTTTCCGGCCCCCGAGAACTGCAGGACTTTGTCGCGCCAATCGGGATCGACGAAGAGCGCGATCTCGTGGGTCTTGAAATCGGCCCCCGCGTGGTCGAGCGCCAGCCACGCGCGCACGGACCAGGAGGAGTAGTTGAGCGGAGCGATCACGAGGCGCATCATGACCTCGGCTTAGCGCGATTCGACGAAGCCCCAAGTGCTTCAGACGTCGATTCGCGCGGGCGGAAGGACCGGCTGGCGGTCTGCGTACACCGGTCTGAGCTTCTTCATCCTATTTATGGGCTGGATGACTCGTTTGGCCTAGGATGCTCGGCATGAAGCGACGGGAAATGATGATGGTTGGGGCGGGCACTGCACTCGCCCATGGCGTAACGACGGTGGTTGGCTGCAGCGCGCAAGGCGGCGCCGACAAGGGGACGACGGCGGCAGCGCTCGTTGGAGGCCATGCCGATCTTCGGGCCGAGGTAATGACTGCGATCAGCGAATGCCTGCGGGACGGCGAAATCTGCCTCGCGCAGTGCTTGCGGCTCCTTGGGGATGGCAACACTTCGATGGCGGACTGCAGCAAAGGTGTGCACCAGATGCTCGCCGTCTGCGGCGCCGTGCCTCCGCTCGCAGCGGCGAACTCATCGCGCTTGCGCGCGCTCTTGGAGGTTTGCGCAGCGGTGTGTGAAGACTGCGAGGCCGCGTGCAAGCCTCACGTGAAGCACCACCCCGAGTGCGCGGCCTGTGCTGCCTCTTGCCGGCGATGCGCGAACGCCTGTCGCGCTATGCTGAGCTAGTGGCGGCGGGGGTCGCCTCCGTGGTAAAGATCTAGGACTGGGATGGAAGAAGGGGAACAATATGACTACGCGTAAGATGATGGTAGCGGCGGCGATTGCTGCGCTGATTTCGATTTGGGGCTGCGGCGACGACGTCAACAGCGGGGATCGCGCGCTCTGCGAGATGTGCCAGACGGTGGAGACCCAGGACGCTTGCAACCAAGCACTGGATGCTTGCGCGAGAGTTCCAGTCCAGTCGGCACGTGCGGTTTGTATCGACGGAGTCGCTACGAGCTTCGCGTTTTGCGGAACCGAGTCCTGAGGTCCACGCGAACGACTGAGCGCGGCGGTGCTCAGTCTCGTTGACCGACCCATAGTTCCGTGAGCTCGCGTCACCAGACGCTGTATTCCGCACGTACCGTGAACAATTACGTACGAAAGCCGGAACAATTGCGTATGGAACCGAATCGCTAGGGGGCGTATTCATAAATCTGAATCACTTGTGGAGCCATGGGCTCGAAGGAGAAGTGATCATGTTCAGATTTATCAGTGCTGCACTCGCCCGACCGTTGCTCGCGGTCCTTGCGGTAGGTTTCATCTGTGGTTGCGGCGACGCCGAAGCCTTCAAGATTCGCAACGATCCCTGGGGTGAAACCCAGCCGGCAGTCGATTGGGCGGGAACCCTCGTGGAGCTCGTTCACGTGACGACGCCGTGTGACGATGATTTGGAGGGGCTCCGTGCGCTCGTCGGCGACCACATGGAGTTCGAGAATTGTGCGGCCGCTTCCGCCAAATCTGCGTGCTCTTCTGGCTCCGAGGCTGCTGTCGCGATCGACGTCCAGGCTCGAAACATCGTCTACGACTTCTCCAACGTCGCGAGCCCGGGTGCATTTGGCCGGGCTGAGTTCAATGGCTACGTGGTGTCCGACCTTCTGCGTGGCACTCCCCAAGTCATCGAGGCCAGGCTCGATCGCGAAGTGACGACGCTCGACCTCGAAGACGGCGACATCGTCATCGACGGCAAGTCGGTTCACGTCAATCTCGAAGGTTTAGCGTTTACGGATACAGATTTCGTCAAAATCGACCTCGTCTTTGCGGATTCGGAAGAGCGCTGAGACCGGAGCCCGGCGTTGCCGCGCCGCGCTCTCGGCATACGTAATTGATTCAGTTCAGCCCTGAATGTCCGCCGCACGGGCGAAGCTTGGCGCCTTCCTGTGATTGCGCGCTTGACGGGACGGCAGCGCGGGTGTCGACTGGTCGATCCAACCACCCGAATATCGAGGCAGGGCATAGAAAGATGGATCGCGTGACTTCAACGCTGATCGATCTAGCGGAAGCCGCATACGATCTGGATCTTCCAGATTCCGAGTGGCTTCCGAGCATCATCGATGCCGGCCTCCCGTTGCTCGACCGCGGCTTTGGTGTTGCGGGCGGAATCTATTCCCGGCCTGCCGATGGAACGGAAGCGACGCTCCACCAGTTGCACGTCGCCGGAGGCCCCCGAGGATTCGCGATGCGACTTGCCCGCATCGCAGCGCGGGTTCCACATTCCCGCACCGGTCCTGGGCTATGCAGTACGCTCAGCGAGGCCTCGGGGGAGGCCTGTGCGCTCGCCTTGGCGACTCGTGCGCCGGAGGAGCGCCGCGCGACTGACGCGCTCGGCCTTTGGGCCTTCGATACGTTTAGCATGGCCGCTTTCATCATCGCGCCGGTTCACCAATGCACGAGGATGCGCGGATCGATCCGGATTCAATGGCGAAAGGTCGGGGCACATCTGAACGCCGGCTTTCGCCTTCGCCACGCTCTCGTCTCGCCGGACGAACGCGCGCACGCGCCGCACGTTGCAAGGCGAGTGCTTAGGGAAGCGGCGGTGAGGGCAGATCGAAGTCACCGCCACTCTTCGAACCGCGACCGGTTGGCAGCGCTCAAGATCTGGACTGACCTCGTCGAGGGCCGGTGCACGATGGTGGATCGGTTCGAGTCGGGCTCGCGACGGTTTGTGCTGGCAACTTGCAACCCTCCAGGCACGAAGGACCCACACCGTCTCACGAGGCGCGAGGCCGAGGTGGCGACCCGTGCAGCTTCGGGTGAGACCGGAAAGCGCATCGGTTGGGAGCTTGGCCTCTCGACGTCCCGTGTCTCCGGACTGCTGCGCGACGTCATGCGGAAGCTTCGCGTGAGCACTCAGGCAGAACTGGTCGAGAAGATGCGAGCGCTCGGGCCTGCGTCGCGGAGACCCGCGCCCAGACTCTCTCAATAGGCGCGTTTTCAGGACCCGCAGTAGCCGCCGCAGCTGAGCTCCCAGCCTTGTGTGTTACGGCACTCGGAGCTCGAGGTGCAAGCGTAGGTGCAGCGGAAGTCCCACTTACCGTTGTCATTGGTGTAACGGCAGAGCCCGCCCGCAGGGCAACCGTCGTCGCTTCCCTCCGCGCACTCGAGCTCCGCTAGCTGCGCGAGCACCGCGTAGCAGGTGGTGAAGTCTTCCCGAACACCGCAGTACGCTAAGGACTCGGCGCCCGACATGCTGACGCGCTCGTAGAGCACCGTGGCGTAGGGCTCTTCGCCGTCGCAATGATAGGGTGCTCCTGGTAGCTCCCGCCGCGCCTCGGGGAGACAGAACCCGGTGTGGTCGTCCGGGAAGCGTTCACCGTCGAAGAACATCGGCACGCAGCGATGGCCCGAGTTCCAGCAGTTGGCATCGCTGACGCAGGTTTCGCAGGTTCTTCGCTCCCAGTCGCGGAACTCGGTGCATTCGAGGGTGACGGGATTGCAGCTCGCGCCATTGCAGTCCGCGTCCTCGGTCCCGACGGTGCATTCTAACCCGGTGACGTTGCCACCGGTTCCGCCCGAGCCGGCCAAGCCGCCCGAGCCGGCCGTTCCTCCTGAGCCCGCGCTGCCACCATCGCCCCCCACGCCTCCGTCGAGCGAGCGCCCGGGCCCGACCGACTGCACTTCGACGACGCAGCTCGCCATGACGAGGAACGATAGTAGGACAAGGAAGCGCTTTCCCATAGAAATGTATTTTTACATAACTATGTGGCCAGAGCCAGCGGCTAGGCTAGTTCAGCGACGGGTCGCGGACGGGCTGGAAGGTCACTTCGTAATCTGCCGAACAACCGCCGGCGGCTTGGAGAGCCAAAGTGCCCGTCATCTGCCGGTCCGCCGTCGAGACCATCAAGACGTTGCCCTCTGCCTGGATTCCAGCTTCCGCGGCGGAGTCGTCTTCATAGCAGAAGCCATCCTCATCCATGACCGGCAACCACCAGCCACCGCGCAGGTACAGCATGTCTCCGCAGAGCCGCCCCTCGAGCCGGTACTCCTCGTCGACGACGATTTCAACATCGTTCCCGTTCTGGGTGAAAGCCCAGTTGAGGGCGCAGGATTGAAACTCGTCGTTTGGCATCGCATCCAAGCAGCCTGACGTGCGGATCGTGACGGTGCCCTGATCGAACCAGAGCGTGCCGTTCAGATCGGTCACCGGAGCCTCGTCGCAGTCGGGCAGCGTTCCTGTCCCTGGGATGAAGTAGATTTCTTCCTTGCAGCCCGTGAGAGCGACCAGGACACACGCGCAAATCATCCAACGCATGACCGATCCGTACCACGTTTGCCTGATTTGGCCACGAGTAGGCTCGGGAAGCGCGTCTACCCCGATCGACTGTCTGCCCGCGGCCCCTGTGATACTGTGCGACGCTGTGGAACGACGAGCCCGAACCCTGAAACTCGGACGCCAGCTCATCGTTGCGTCGATGCTCACGGCTCTGGCGGTCACCGGTTGCGGTGAGGATACGCAGGCAGCGGGTGGTGTGGGCGGTGACGGAGGCTCTGCTGGCGACGGCGGCTCTGCTGGCGATGGGGGCGCGGGCGGTGTTGACGTCGCTCCGAAGCAGGTCTGCACGCTCGGCCTTTGCACGGACGACCAGGAACTGGCTACCGAATGCCTCGAAGGCTACGACGCGTGCGTCGATCGCGGAGAGTCCCCGGCGTCTTGTGGCATGGAAGCTGACGGGGACTGCGGGGTGTTCCCCGGCATCGGCGGTTCTGGTGGCGAGCCGTACATCGTCTGCACGCTCGGGCTCTGCATGGATGACGCGGAACTGTCTGCCGACTGCTTCGATGTCTACGACGAGTGCATCGGTCGCGGTCACTACGCGAGGTCGTGCCGGATGGAATCCGATATGACCTGCGGCGTGTTTGGCGAGACCGGCCCGTACTAGTCGCGAAGCGTTTCCAGTCTTTAGGCCACGCCCGCTTCGGCGCAAACTTGGGCCCGCATGGAACATGGGTAGAATCGCGCGATGAGCGAGACGAACCGCGCGATTGCGATTCTCATCGGAGTCCTGGTCGCGACCTGCGTCGTGATGTTTCCCGTCTTTCAGAACGGTTTCGTCTTCGACGACCTCTTCGTCTTCGTCATCCACGACGTCATCTACGATCTGTCGAACATCCCGGCCTTCTTCACACACTCGACTACCTACGCGGTGGACCGAGTCGACCCGATGGTCATCGACACCTATCGGCCGCTGACCCTCACCACGTTCACGCTCGACGCTGCGCTGACCGGCCGCGTCCCGTTCGGGTATCACGTGACCAATCTTCTGCTGCACCTGCTCTGCATCTCGCTGGTGTTCGGTGTCGCGCGGGTTGCGATGTCCAAAGAGAATCAGCGGTTCGCCTGGCTCCCCGCGGCCTGGTTCGCATTCTCACCATGGATCGGCGAGGGTCACATCTGGATCAACGGCCGCTCCGACCCGCTCTGCACCGTGATGCTTCTCGGGGCCATTCTCGTCTGGCATCGCGCCTTGGTCACTCGCCGCGCCTGGCTCTATCCGCTCAGCGGACTGCTGGTCTTTGCGTCCCTCCTCTCGAAGGAGGTCGCTTTGGGGGCGATGCCCGCCATGCTGCTCTGGCCCCCTCTCGCGGAGCTCCGCCCAAAATGGCGCGACCGCATTGTCGCGCTCGCCGTTCCCGCCACCGCCTCGGTCGTTTATCTGCTCGTCCGAATCCGAGTTCTCGACGGAATGCGATCCCACGGAGATGCTTCGCAGCTCTTGAGCGCCCTCAGCGCCTTTGGCCTGGTCTTCTTCGACGGCCTTCGAACCGTTCTCGCACCAAGCGCCCCGTACATCCGCATGATGCTCGATTCGTACGGAAGCGTCGGCTTGGCCGCGCGAGTGGCGCTCTGCGTGTTGGCGCTGCTGGTCATCGCTGTGGCCTGGTTCTATCGCCGTCGCCAGCCTGCGCTCGCCTGGTCGCTCGTGTTCTTCGCCGGGACGCTCGGCCCGGTGGTGTTGATCACCACGGTGCTCTGGCCCGGCTTCGGCCGGTACCTCTACCTTCCTTTGGCCGGTCTGAGCGTCGGTGTGGTCGACGCGGCGATCAGCGGACTCCGGCGGCTCGGCGCGTTCGATTCTGCGCGATTGCGCGTCGTGCTCGGCGTGGCCGTCGCGGCCTATCTCGGCTTATCGGCGTTCATGCTCCGAGGCTTCGTTCGCGACTTCGAATCGGACGGCACGCTCTACGGGGCTGTCATCGAGACCGACCCGAGCGCCTCGCACGGATACGGCTACCTCGGCATGAGCTTGGTGAACATCCAACAGCCCGAAGCATCGCTCGAATACCTGAGAAAGGCGATCGAGTTGGAGCCCACGGAGCCCAAGTACCGGGTTGGGCTGGGCCAAGCCCTGATCGACCTCGACCGAAACGAGGAAGCGGCCGCGCTCCTCGGTCGCTGGGCGAGCGAGTCCGGCCCCAGCAGCGCTCCGATGTTCCTCCACCGAATGGCGTATGCACTGCAGGAGATCGATATGCCGCGAGCGGTCGCCGCGCTTCTCGCCTGTCTTCGGATCGACAGCCGCTGGGGAAGCTGCCTCGACCGGCTCGCCGAGCTCTCCCGCGACGATACGTTCGGCCCGGGATGTCGCGAAGCTCTGCGGCAGCAGCTGGAGAACCCGGTAAACGCCGAAATCGCCTCGACCGTCCGCGCGGCCGTCTTGCTCGAAGTCGAGGAGTAGGGCACGGGCCTATCCAGCGCCGGGGCGACGGGTGACGAAGTGAAGAACGCAACCGACTACGAAGCATGGCGGGAGCTGGCGGCAGCCGATGCCGAACGGAGCGGCGCTGAGACCTGGCGCTCGGAACCCAGCTCATCGGTGTTCGACGCCAAGCTTCTGCTCGAGCACACCGAGGAGCTCACGCGGGCGCGCGAAGCTCGAAAGCCCGAGCCGTTGATCCCTCTCTTGCAGGAAGTGCTCTACCGGCACCTCGGCGAGCTCGCGGACCCGCGGCTTTACAGAGCGACGCCGCTCGGCACCAAGCACGTCGTGGAGGCGTTCTACGCCGAAGCGCTTGCCTGCATCGAGTACCTCGGCAACCCCGACGAGACCGGGCTCAACCCCGTCTTCACCTTGGCGGGCTTTCGAAGGGCCGCGCATATCTTCGGCCGATCGGCGCTGATGCTGTCCGGCGGCGCGACGCTCGGCTTCTTTCACTTGGGTGTGGTCAAGGCTCTGTTCGAGCACGACCTTTTGCCGGATGTGCTCTCCGGCGCCTCGATGGGCGCGTTGATCGCCTGCGGGACCGGCGTCCGCACCGACGCCGAGTTGATGGCGCTCTTCGCGAACCCTCGCGCGATCCGAACCGACGCGGTGAAACGCCTGCCCGCCAGACGAGCCGCCGCCGAACGCGCGATGTACGACCCGGCGCGCCTCGAAGAAGTCGTCGAGCACAATTGCGGCGACCGCACGTTCCGTGAAGCGCACGCGCGAAGCGGTCGCACGGTGAGCATTAGCGTTTCGCCGACACGTGAGCGTCAGAAGCCCCGAGTGCTTTGTCACCTGACCAGCCCCAACGTCCTGATGAACAGCGCGGCGGTTGCCTCGGCCGCCATCCCGGGCGCGTTTCCCGGCGCGAAGCTCCAGCAGCGCCTGCCGACGGGAGAGACCGTCCCGTACATGGGCACCGAGACCTGGCTCGACGGGACTCTCAAAGGTGACGTGCCGATGCGTCGGCTCAGCCGCTTGCACAACGTGAACCACTTCATCGTGAGCCAGGTCAATCCGCACGTCGCCCCCCTTCGGCGAGTCACCGGCCGGCGCGGGGTCGTTCCTTTCGTGTCGCAGGCGGTCGTTTCGGGATTTCGCACGCAGGTCGCCCACCAGTTGAGCCTGGCCCGGAGCTACACTCGGAAGACGCCGCTCTACAGCGCCGTCGACCTGGCTCACGCCCTCGCCGAACAACCCTACGGGGGCGATATCGACATTCATCCGCGCATTCGACCGTTCGCGCTGCTTCGCACCTTGTCGAACATCTCGCACGAAGAGCTCCTCGCCCATATCGCCGAGGGTGAGCGGGCCACTTGGCCGCTGTTCGCCCGCATCCGCGACCAGACCTGCGTGTCTCGGGCGCTCTACGCGTCGATCCGCCGCCTGTCCTCGACCGACGCCCGATGAGCGTCTCGCGCGGCGGTTGAAAAACCACCGGGCGCGGACGATGCCTGCGCTACTTCCGCGAGATGGTGATCTGCGTGTCGAAGATCAGCTCGACCGGCTCCTCGGCGCCGCTTCCCTCTGGGCCCGCGAAACGCTTGCTGTCCTTGGTCTTCACCGTACACGACTTGGGCGCGAGCTTTCCGAGGTCCCAGTTGCCGGAGATCGACCCGTCGCCATTGATGCCGAGGAGGGTGATCGAGCCGCCCCGCGGGATGCCTGGGCCGTCGGTGAGGACCTGCTCGGGCGAATTGAGCTTCAACTCTGCCTCTAGCTGGAGCGCGCGCCCTTTTCGCTTCTTCAGAGTGAATTTAGCAGACTCGTACATTCGAATGCCGGCGTCGTCATAGGAACGTTCGGTGACCCACTGAGCCCCTGTCCCGATTTCTTCTTCGGGAAGGATGACCGTAGTCCGTTCGAGCAGTTTCTGGAGAAGGCGTTCGATGCCGTCTTGCCCGGGAGCCTCGTCTTCCAGCTCAATGGCGTCGATGAGGCCGCGCGAGTCGACGGCGTACGAGCCCTTCTTGCCTTTGATTTTCTCGAGAGAACCCTTGAGCGCTTCGAGCTGAGCGGCAGGAAAATCCGGCGTGGGTGAGACTTCGATGTCGGCGATCTGGAATGCTACGCGCGCCGTACCGTCGTCGGTCACTTCCTTGGTCTCGAGCTCGATCTCGTACATCGCCGGGGGGCGGACCGACTTGCCTGTGGGCATCGTCGAGCTCAGCTCGGTTCGGACGACGATGGCCTCTTTGGTGCCGGCTTTGAAGTTGAAGCGAAGGGGGCTCTTGTCGCCATCACCGGGGGAGAGCACCCGAGTCGTTGGCTCGAGGATCGGAGGTGCGCTCACCGGGCTCGGCTGGGCTTCGTCGACCGCAGCCTGCTCGGTTTCGGCGGCCGCGGCGGGTTCGATTTCGGTCGCAGTGGAGGAGGGCGCCTCGCTCTTGGAGCAGGCGAGCGACAGTGCGAGGAGGAGGAGCAACGTGTAGCGCATCCGGAATTCCTAGCACGACTCCGTTCCTTGGACACGGCCCGAACCGGGGCTTGCGCCGGTTCCAGATCCATCGGTACGATACGCCGCTATGAACAAGGTTTTACTCTTGCTTGGTTTGCTGGCGCTGCTCACCTCTTGCAGCGGAGACAGCTCGCAGTCGTCCGCCCCGCTCGTCGCCCCGGGCACGCTGGGTTCTTTCGCGATCGGACACACCATGTTCACCGTGGTGGACGAGGCTCGGGATGACCGCGAGCTCATCGTCAATGCCTGGTATCCGGTCGACGACGAGGACGCCGTCAGCGGACCGCTGACGGAGTATCCCTTGCAGTCCGTGTTCACCCTCGCGTCCGAGGTTGCCGTCGATGACCTGCCGGTCTCGTCGGCCGGGCCGGCGCCCTTTCTCGTGTTCTCGCATGGCTTCGGCGG
>JBLYYU010000370.1:0-7413 GCA_048550275.1 Polyangiales bacterium | reverse complement strand
GAGATCGAGCACCTCGGCCCAGAACGGCGAGCAGCGGAGCTCGCGGTCAGCTCGATTCCCAACATGGACGTGGTCGTCGAGTTGATGAAGCCCGGGCAAGACGAGCCGCTCATCGTGGCCGACTCGCGAGGCCTCGGGCAGGGTGAGCGCATGCCCAACGTCTCGATCGAGCCCGGGAAGTACTTGATCCGCGTGCGTGAGCGGGCGCTCGAGGGCGAGCTTCCGACCGAGAATGTCTCCGATGAATACTACGTCCGCTGGAATCTGCTCGATGTAGAGGATGGTTTCGAGACGGAGCCCAACGACTCGCTCGAGCTCGCGGAGGCGTTGGCCCTGGGCGAGGAGCGGCGTGGCTGGGTCGGCTGGCCCGGCGATGTCGACACGTTTTGCCTGAGCGGTGACGCCGAGCAAGTAGTGGCTCAGGTCAGCGCGCTGGCGGAGGTCGACCTCGTCTTGCGGGCGGTGGATCGAGGCACGGATCGAAGCGGCAAGTACGACGACAAGGGCGTAGGGCGCGGCGAGACGACAAAGACCTGGCGGAACGCCGAGTCCGGCTCGCTCTGTATCGAGGTGTCGGCCGACCCGCGAGACGAGAACGGCCTGACCGCGCAGCCCGACGAGACCTACGGTGTGCGGTTCATCGCTGTCCCCGGAAACTAGATGCGCATCTCCGAGCTCGACTACGACCTGCCGGAGGAGCTGATCGCCCAGGAGCCCCTGGCCGAGCGGGATGCATCGCGCCTGCTGCTCATCGACGTGGCCGCCGACGCGGTCGAAGACCACCGGTTCGCGGAGCTTCCAAGCCTGTTGCCGCCGAGCCTCTTCGTCTTCAACGACACCCGCGTGTTTCCGGCGCGCCTCCTCGGTTTCAAGTCGAGTGGAGGCAAGGTCGAGCTTCTCTTGCTTCGAAGGGCTGCCGAGGGCAGGGACCGTTGGCTTGCCATGGGACGTTCGTCGAAGGGTCTTCGGGCGGGGATGGAGCTCGACCTTTGTGACGGGCGCCTCCATGCGCGCGTGATCAGCGTGCAGGAGGGCGGGCGGTTGGAAGTCGAGCTCTCCGCCGACACGGACGTCGATGCGCTGATCGAGGAAGCGGGAGAGATTCCGCTTCCCCCTTATATTCGTCGCGCCGCTGCGGAGTCCGACCGGGCTCGCTACCAGACGGTGTACGCGAAGAAGCCGGGCGCCGTGGCCGCTCCGACTGCGGGTCTTCACTTCACCGAGAGCACCTTGCGGGCGCTCGATGCGGCAGGGCACCAGAGCGCCTACGTGACACTCCACGTTGGACCCGGCACATTCCGCCCCGTGCAAGCGAGCAGCTTAGACGAGCACGAGATGCACGAGGAAGCCTACGAGGTACCGGAGGAAACCGTGGAAGCCATTAGGCGCGCACGCGCGGATGGCCGGCCGGTGGTCGCCGTGGGGACCACCGTGGTTCGTTCGCTCGAGTCCTCCGTCGACTCGGCAGGGAAGCCGGTAGCCGGCCTTGGGGCCACGCGGCTCTTCATTCGACCGCCTCACCGCTTTCACGTGGTCGACCATCTGGTTACGAACTTTCATCTTCCGCGTTCGACACTCCTCGCCTTGGTGATGGCTTTCGCAGGTGTCGGGCTGACCCAACGTGCGTATCGTGAGGCCGTCGAGCGCCGCTACCGCTTCTACAGCTATGGCGATGCGATGCTGATTCGAAGGGAGGCGATATGAGCCTTCCGACCCCCGGATTCTCGTTCCAAGTCGATGCCAGCGACGGCCAGGCGCGCTCGGGGATGCTGGTGACGCCCCGCGCCCGGATCGAAACACCCGCGTTCATGCCGGTCGGGACACAGGCGAGTGTCAAAGCGCTCACCCCGGACGAAGTAGCGTCCACCGGCGCGCGGATCATTCTAGCAAACACCTATCACCTCTGGCTTCGCCCTGGCGCAGAGTCCGTGGCGTCACATGGAGGCGTGGTCGGGTTCATGAACTGGCCGCACGCGTTGCTGACGGACAGCGGCGGCTATCAGGTGTTCTCGCTCGCAAAGCATCGAACCATCGACGACGACGGGATCACCTTCCGCTCCCACCTCGACGGAACCCTGCACAGACTCACGCCGGAGGAGGCCATGCGGGTGCAGGCGTTGCTCGGATCGGATATCGCGATGGTGCTCGACGAGTGTCCTCCTGGAGGTGCCCCGCGCCAGGAGATCGAACGGGCGATGATGCGGACGAGCTCCTGGGCTGAGCGATGCTTGCGAACCGAGCCCGCCGAGGGGCAGGCGCGGTTCGGGATCGTTCAAGGCGGAACAGATCTCGATTTGCGTCTATCGCACTTGGACACGATCGCAGGGCTCGCGTTCGACGGTGTTGCGCTCGGCGGGTTCTCGGTTGGGGAGCCGCCGGCCCAGATGTACGAGCTTCTCGATCGGATTGCGCCGAGGATGCCAGTCGAACGTCCGCGCTACCTGATGGGCGTGGGCACGCCGACCGATTTGCTTCGCTCGCTGTCGGCGGGCGTCGACCTCTTCGACTGTGTCCTTCCGACCCGCAACGCGCGAAACGGCCAGGCGCTCACCTGGGGAGGGCGAGTGAACCTGCGGCAGGCCAGGCATCGCGATGACGAGAGCCCACTCGATGCGCGCTGCGACTGCTCGGTTTGCTCGACATTCTCGCGGGCGTATCTCCGGCACCTGTTCAAGGCGGAAGAGATGCTCGGCCCTCGGCTGCTCTCACTGCACAACTTGCATTTCTACGGAGCCCTGATGCGCAAAGCTCGCGAAATGATTCGTCTCGGCCAGCTCGGCGCCTGGGTGAAATCCACCCTCGCGGACATGCAGGAACGAGACGAGGTCGGCGAGCCCGACGCCTGATCTCGGGCGGGCCCAGAATCCATTGACGACATTCTGGGCGCGGGGTATGGCCCGACCTTCAAAGGTAGGGGCATGACACAGATCAAACGCGCACTGATATCGGTCTCCGACAAGACGGGCGTCGTCGAGTTTGCCAAGGGGCTCTCCGGCGCCGGCGTCGAAATTCTCTCCACCGGCGGCACTGCTCGGGCGCTTCGTGAAGGCGGTGTTCCGGTCATCGACGTCTCGGAGTACACCGATTCGCCCGAGATCATGGACGGCCGAGTCAAGACCCTGCACCCGCGGGTCCATGGTGGGATCCTGATGCGCGACAGCGCCGAGGATCGCGATGCGCTCGGCGACATCGGTGGCAAGCCCATCGATTTGGTTTGCGTCAATCTCTACCCTTTCGAGCAGACGGTCGCGCGGGGCGCTTCGCATGAGGAGACGATCGAAAACATCGACATCGGGGGCCCGTCGATGGTTCGAAGCGCCGCCAAGAATCACGCGCGCGTGACGATCGTCACCGAGCCTGCGGACTATGAGCAGGTGCTCGCGGCTGTGAAATCAGGCGACGGCCCGAACGCCGCGCTCCGTGCGCGTCTCGCGGCCAAGGCGTTCACCCAGACCGCCGCCTACGACGGTGCGATCTCCGGGTACCTGACCTCGCAGGGAAGCGAGTCCAAGTTCCCGGGCTCGCTGACGCTGAGCTTCAGCAAGGCCTACGACGTGCGTTACGGTGAGAACCCGCATCAACAGGGCGCCTTCTACATCGAGCGCAACGCTCCGGCCGGCAGTCTGGCCCTGGCGGAGTCGCTTGGTGCGGGCGGCAAGGAGCTGTCGTTCAACAACCTCGTCGACGTCGACGCGACGATCGAAGCCGTCCGCGAGTTTGACGGGCCGGCCGCGGTCGTGGTCAAGCACACGAACCCTTGCGGAGTCGCCACGGCGCCGACCTTGGAAGAGGCATACCGGATCGCCCGCGAGGCAGACGCGCAGAGCGCCTTCGGCGGAATCGTCGCGCTGAATCAGGAGGTCGACGAGGCCACGGCCAATGCCGTCGCCGAGACTTTCATCGAATGCATCATCGCGCCCGGCTTCGCGCCCGCCGCGCTCGAGCGGCTTCAGAAGAAGAAGAATCTCCGCATTCTCGCCACGGGCGAATGGCTTCCGGCCGACTACGCGTCGCTACAGTACAAGCGTGTGGGCGGCGGCCTGGTCGTGCAGGATCGCGACGCCACCGGCCCGGCCGAGGTCCGCGCGGGCAAGGTCGTGACCAAGCGTCAACCGACCGACGATGAGTGGCGCTCCCTCGATTTCGCTTGGCGGGTATGCAAGCACGTGAAGTCGAACGCGATCATCTTCGCGAAGCCCGATCGCACGGTGGGTGTCGGCGCCGGTCAGATGGCCCGCGTCACCGCCGTGGGCATCGCCGCGCAGAAGTCGGGTGAGCTCTCCAAGGGAGCGGTCATGGCTTCCGACGCCTTCTTCCCATTCCCCGATGGGATCGAGGCGGCTGCCAAGGTCGGGATCACCGCGGTCGTGCACCCGGGCGGCTCCAAGGGCGACGAGAAAGTCATCGCGGCTGCCGACGCAGCCGACATGGCGATGGTCTTCACCGGCGTGCGCCACTTCCGGCACTAACGATGCGGATTCTCATCGTCGGAGGAGGCGCGCGTGAGCACGCGCTTGCATGGCGCCTGTCGCAGGACGCCGGCGTCGAGGTGATCGGGGCACCCGGCAACGCCGGGATCGCCGCGATCGGCAGGACCGTGCCTGTGGACCCGACGGACGCGGACCAAGTCGTCGCCTTGGCGAAAAGCGAGTCCGCCGATCTGGTTGTCGTCGGACCCGAGGCTCCGCTGGTCGCAGGTGTCGTAGACGCACTTCGCGAGCACGGTATCGATGCATTCGGACCGGATCGCGAAGCGGCGCAGCTCGAGGGTTCGAAGATCTTTTCGAAAGAGTTCATGGCTCGGCACGGCATCCCGACGGCCGGCTTTGCGGTCTTTGACGACCCGGACGCGGCCACGCGCTACATCGAGGAAGCGAACCGGCCGCTGGTCGTCAAGGCCGACGGCCTCGCTGCGGGCAAGGGCGTCATCGTCGCGAGCAACGCGGCGGAGGCGATCGCAGGCGTCGATCGAATCATGCGCGAGCGGGCGTTCGGTGATGCCGGCGACCGCGTTCTCATCGAAGAATGCCTGGTCGGTCAAGAGGTGAGCTACCACGTCGTCTCCGATGGTCAGCGGTTCATTCAGCTGGCGCCCGCCCAGGATCACAAGCGCGCCTTCGACGGGGACAAAGGGCCGAACACCGGAGGCATGGGTGCGTACTCGCCGCCGCCCGTAGTGACACCCGAAATCGAGCAAAAGGTCCTAGAGCGTGTCATCGAGCCGACTTTGCGCGGCATGGCTGCAGAGGGCCGGCCGTTCCGCGGCGCCTTGTTCGTCGGCCTGATGATCGTCGACGGCGAGCCGTTGGTGCTCGAGTACAACACCCGTTTCGGCGACCCCGAATGCCAGACGCTGATGACGCGCTGGAAAGGCTCCGTGCTGCCGCTGATTCAAGGATCTGCACGCGGCGATTTCGGAGGCCTCGCCCTTCAGTGGGAGGCGCCCGCGTCGCTTTGCGTCGTGCTCGCCGCAGGTGGGTACCCCGGAAGCTACGCGAAGGGGACTCCGATTCACGGCCTCGATGCGGCCGCCGCCGTCCCAGATGTAACTGTGTTCCACGCCGGCACCGCCCTCGACGGCGAAACGGTAGTCACCGCCGGGGGCCGCGTGCTGTCGGTTACCGCGATCGGCGAGTCGATCGACCAAGCCGCGGAGCGCGCGTACGAGGCGGCCGAGAAGATCGAGTTCGAAGGCAAGCAGCTCCGCCGCGACATCGGCTGGCGAGCTCGCAGCGGCTGATGGACCGGCTTGCCGAGCTGGTCCGGGTGCTCGGGGAGGGCGGTGTCGTGGCCTGTCCGACCGAGACCTGGCTCGGCTTGCTCGCCGATGCGCGAAACGAAGCCGCCGTCCAACGAGTCGCTACGCTCAAGGGTCGGCCGGCCGACATGCCGATCGCCCTCTTGCTTCCCGATGCCCGGTCGGTCGACGACGTGGCTGAATCGCCATCCCCCGCCGCCCGAGCTCTCATGGACGCGCACTGGCCCGGTCCGCTCACGATACTGCTAGTGGCGAAACCCGGGCTGAGTGCCCGGCTCAGTCGGGACGGGCGAGTGGGGGTTCGGGTCCCGGGTCCGAGCCCTGCCGCCGAGCTCGTGCGTGCCTTCGGTGGCCCTCTGACGGCGACAAGCGCCAACATGACGGGTGAGCCGCCGCTCCGGACCGTCGCCGAGCTCCCGCCCGAGCTGGCCGCTGGACTCGGCGGCGCGGTGCCGGGAGTCTCCCCAGGGGGCGCGCCATCGACCCTGATCGACTCGACCCGGACCCCGATGGAGATCCTTCGCCCCGGCGCCATCGAAATTGATCCGGCCGCTCTTTGACACAGACGGGGATGCTGCGTCACTCTTCGCCTACGGAGGACCGATGGCCCTGATCGAAACCGAAGAAGCCGCACGCCGCTTGGCACGAGCGATCTCGAGTGACCTTGCTCTCTACAACGAAGAGAAGATTGCCGAGGGCATTCGAAACGATAGTCTTTTCGATGTGATGGTGGACGAAATTCAAGAAGGACGTGACCTTTACCAGAGCCGCGTCGCACCCGAGCTCCTCGGCCGCAACCTCTACGACCGCGCGATCATCGACCTTCTCGTCCGTTCGAAGGCTCACGTCGAATCCCCGATGTGGTAAGCCGGCCTTCGCGATGATTCTTCACTTGATTCGGCGGCTGGCCCCGGCTGGCTGCCTTGCTTTCTTTCTTTGCGTGACGGTCGCAGGCTGCGGCCAGACGACGGATTTCAACCCCGGCGCAGGCGGCGAGGGTGGTAACGGCGGCATGGGCGGCTCCGTTTGCGGAGACGACGAGGAGGCGATTGGAAGCTGTCTCGACCTCTTGAGTTGCTGCCGGGAAATCCTGGTGAACCCGGTCTTCTTCGAATCCTGCAATTCCGTGGTGCGGCTCTGCGATCAGGACAAGTGCGAAGCCGTACTCCAGGGGTATCCGCTTTGCGTGGCGCTCATGGGCGGCGGGGGCGCAGGTGGCAGCGGCGGTGAAGGCGGCAGCGGCGGTGAAGGCTAGCCAGCGCTAGCCAGTGCGTAGCGAGCGCAGCACATCTTCGAAATCGGCGGGTGGGGCCGTCTCGAAGCGCATGGCCTCCGCCGTGATGGGATGATCGAAGGCCAGGACTGCGGCGTGCAGTGCTTGGCGGCCGAGAGCGGTCGATAGCCGTCGGAGCTCCGGGTCCGCAATCGACCTCCCGTAGAGCGGATCGCCGAGCACAGGGTGCCCGTGTTCGGCGAGGTGCACACGAATCTGGTGCGTGCGACCGGTCTCGAGACGGCAGCGAACCAGAGTGCTTGCGTGCAAAACCTCGATAGATTCTAGGTGCGTGACCGCGCGACGGCCCCGATCGCAGCGCGAGGTGAACTTCTTTCGGTTCGTTGGGTGTCGACCGTGGAACGTATCGTAGGTGATCTTT
>JBLYYU010000369.1:0-8202 GCA_048550275.1 Polyangiales bacterium | reverse complement strand
GGCCTCCGGCCCCAAGCCCCTCCGGCCACCTCTGCAAGCCGACCCGTCCGCAGGGTACCCGTATCGCGCTTTTTTCCGAGCCGCGTCCATACCGCACGCCGAGCCGTTCGGCGAAGCCCCGCGTCGCGCCTCTTCTTCCGTGCGCCGGTATAAGCGCTCAAACGCCGACGAGTGGTAACTGTCTCTTCAAGCCGACGTCGTCCGTGACTGGGATCGGGTAGCGGCCGCTGAAGCAGGCGCTGCAGAAGCCCTCTCCTCCGACGGCGCTCTTCAGGCCCTCCAAGGACAGGTACCCGAGACTGTCGGCCGTGACGTACTCGTTCACCTCGTCCACCGTGTTGTGGGCGGCGATCAGTTCTTCGCGAGTCGGTGTGTCGATGCCGTAGAAGCAGGGCCAGCTCGTCGGTGGCGAGCTGATTCGCAGGTGGACTTCCTTGGCGCCGGCGTCCCGGATCATTTTGACGATCTTCCGGCTGGTGGTGCCGCGCACGATCGAGTCGTCGATGACTACGACGCGTTTGCCCTGTAGGAGGCTTTGAACCGGGTGGAGCTTGAGTCGCACACCAAAGTGTCGAATCGATTGGGCTGGCTCGATGAAAGTTCGGCCGACGTAGTGGCTTCGGATCAGCCCGAGCTCGAAGGGGAGGCCAGTGGCTTCGGCGTATCCGAGCGCTGCGGCCACACCGCTATCCGGGACCGGGACGACCAGGTCCGCTTCGACCGGTTGGTCTTTGGCGAGGGCGTGTCCCATGCGCTTCCGTGCGTCGTACACGCTGATCCCGTCGAACGATGCGTCCGGCCGCGCGAAGTACACGTACTCGAAGATGCACATGTACCGGCGTTCGGCGTTGGCTCGGAAGGGACGCACGCTCCGGAGACCGTCTTCGTTGATCACCACCATTTCGCCGGGGTCGATGTCGCGCACGAACTTGGCGCCGATCAGTTGGAACGCGGGCGGCTCCGAGGCGATCACGTAGGCGTCGTCGAGCTTCCCAAGACAGAGGGGGCGAAAGCCGTACGGGTCGCGGACGGCGACGAGCTCTCCGGGCGACAGAAAGACGAGCGAGTACGCGCCTTCGACTTTGTGCAGTGCGTCGGCAACGCGGTCGACCATGGTCTCCGCCTTCGAGCGCGCGATGAGATGTACGAAGACCTCGGTGTCGCTGTCGGACGAGAAAATCGAGCCTTCTCGTTCGAGCTGGTGGCGGAGCGCCAAGCCGTTGGTGAGGTTGCCGTTGTGGGCGACGGAGATCGAGCCGTGGCCGCAGTCGACTGCCAGCGGCTGCGCATTCTTGATGTGGCTTCCGCCTGCGGTGGTGTAGCGGACGTGACCGATGGCGCTGTTACCGGGCAGCTTGTCGAGCTGGGCTGCAGTGAACACGTCCTGCACCAGGCCCATCCCGCGATGCACGAAGAGCTGGTCGCCGTTGCTCGAGACGATGCCCGCCGCTTCCTGACCCCTGTGCTGCAACGAGTGCAGGCCGAGGTAAGCCAGATTCGAGGCCTCATCGGCCCCAAACACGCCAAACACTCCGCATTGATCATGGAAATGATCGTCGTCCATCACCGGCACCGCGCCTACATAGCGCCGGCACCCCCTGCCGTCCACGCCTCCTGCATGCTTCCGGTCCGGGCGTGCGCTAGAACCTGCCGGTCAGGATGCCGCGGGTATTGAAGCGAATCGAATCGGTCGTGCCTCGGAGGGCGTCGGGGTACGGCGGGAAGGCCCGCGGCTTGGCAACCCTGGCCCGGGCAGGGTTCCCGGTTCCGGCGGCCTACGCGATGCCGGGCTGGGTCGGGGACTCCTTTTTTTCGAGTGTTCTCGAGATCGAGGATCGCCCTAGGGCGCTCTTGGGCGCCCCCCATGTCCCCGATGAACGTCTTCAGCGGGTCGCCGAGCGTGTCCGGGAGGCGATCCTTCCTCAGGACGTCGTTCGAGCCGTGACCGATGCGCTGCTCGCAATGCGGAACGAGGGGGCTACGAGCTTCGCCGTCCGATCGTCCGCCACGCACGAGGACCAGGAAGGCGCGTCCGCCGCCGGTATGCACTCGACCTTGCTCAACCTGACGCGCGACGACGAGATTCTTGATGCCATTCGAGTGTGCTGGTCGAGCCTCTTCCGACCCCGGGTGATTTCGTATCTCCGCGCGCTCGGCGAGGAGATTCCCGTTTCGGTCGGTGTGGTGCTTCAAGCGATGGTGCCCGCGGAGGTTTCTGGTGTGCTGTTCACGGCCAACCCGCTCACGGGCGATGCGGGCGAGGTCGTGATCAACGCGGCCTACGGGCTCGGCTCATCCGTGGTGGACGGAAGGGTCACCCCGGACACGTATCGCGTCGACAAGTCGACCGGACAGCTTCGAGATCGCATCATCGGCGACAAGGCCCAGCAGACGATGCTCGATCGCTCGGGCGGCGTGCGCGAGGTGGCGGTTCCGCTGGCGGATCGGAAGACCCCGGCTCTGTCCGAGCAGCGCCTTCTCCAACTCACCGAGCTCGCGAAACGGATCGAAAGCCACTTCGGAAACGCGCGCGACGTAGAATGGGCGTTCGCCGAGAACGAGGTGTACGTGCTCCAGGCGCGGCCGGTCGTCGTTCCGAGCGTACGCAATCGGCGCGGCTCGAAACGGGACCGTCCGGTGGACCGCCGGAAAATCGTCTGGAGCAACGCCAACGTCGGAGAGGCGCTTCCGGGCGTCGCTACACCATTAACTTGGTCCGTGCTCAGCCAGTTCAGTGACCTCGGTTTTCGCCGAGCGTTTGGGGCGATGGGTTGCAGCGTTCCTCGCGATGCCGAGCTCGTCGGGGATTTTCGCGGACGCATCTACATCAACCTCACCGAGTTCAGCGCGATCATGTCGCAAGTCCCCTGGATTCATCCGTCGACGCTGGTGCGGCTCGCTGGCGGTCAGTATGCCTCGGAGCTCGACGAGGTCGTCGCCGAGCGAAGCTCGACGGGGTTCTTCCTCCGTCTGCCGCAGACCGTGTCGCGATACGCACGCGAGAACTTCCGGCTTCAGGCGCGTCTCGAGGAGTTCGAACGCTACTTCGGCGACGAACGCTCGCGGATCAACGGGATCGACCCGCGGCTGCTGGAGCCGAGTGGCCTCGATCGAATGCTTGGCGATGTCGAGCATCTTCTCGACGAGACCGGGTCGATCATGTTGACCGCCTACGCGAACCTTCTCAGCGCGGTCCTGCTCCTGATCGGCCTACTGCGCGCGTTCGCACATCGGGAGGGCTCGGGATTCTACCGGGACCTACTGTCCGGCCTTCAAGATGTGTCGAGCGCGCGTCCGGGCTTCGTGCTCTGGCAAATCGCGCAGATGGCTCGCGAGGAACCGGAGGCGGCAGAGTGCCTCCGCACGATGGATGCTGCGGCGCTTTCGGTGTCGGACCTTCCGGCCGGCCGGACTCGTGATGCCCTCGGGCGTTTCCTCGAGGAGTACGGTTTTCGGGGTGTGCGCGAGGCCGAAATCGCCGCGCCTCGCTGGTCCGAGGACCCGACGCTGATGTTCGCAACCCTGCGCTCGTATCTCGCGAGCACGACCGACATGGAGGCGCGCGGGCGAGACACCCAGCGAGTCCGCGCCGAGGCGGAAGAGAAGCTCAGGAAGAGCGTTCCGTTCGTGCTCCGGCCGGCGGTGACCAAGCTGCTCGACCTGGTGCGGCACTTCACCCGAATGAGAGAGCACCTTCGGGGGGACGTGGTCGAAGTACTCGGTATGTTTCGCCGGGTGGCGCTCGAGGCGTCGCGTCGAATCGAGACCCGCGAGCCCGAGGCCGGCTCGGACGCAGCGTTCTTCCTGACGCTGGCCGAGCTTCGCCGAGTCCTCTACGACGACAACGAGCGAGTCGCGATTCGAGTGCAGCGGCGCCGACTCGAGCACGAGCGCAATCAGGCCTTGCCCGAGCCACCCGCGACTTTCGTTGGGTTTCCGCCAGAGGACGCCGGAGTCCCGACACCTGCCAAGCGTCTGCGCGGATTGGCCGCAAGCCGGGGAGTGGCCGAGGGCAGGGTTCGTGTCCTCCGGGACCCGGCGCAGGCAGTCGATTTCCAGCCCGGCGAGGTGCTCGTCGTCGCTGCGGCCGACACGGGCTGGGCTCCTCTGTTCCTGGCCGCGTCCGGCGTGGTCACGGAGCTCGGCGGCCCCCTCTCGCACGCCGCGATCATTTTGAGGGAATACGCGGTGCCGGCCGTGGTCAACGTAGCGAACGCGACTCGCTCGTTGCGCGACGGGGACATCGTGCGTCTGGACGGTGATTCCGGCACGGTCGAGGTCCTTGGTGTCTGACGCCGAGCGCGCAGAGCCCGAGGTCATTCACCACGACGCGCAGATTCTCGTCGTCCACAAACCGCCTGGCCTTCCGACGACCGCGCCTCACGCCGATCAGCCGTCTCTCGTCCGCTGGGTGTCGCACCGCTTCGCGAGTCTCAGCCCGCACGCGACGTCTCGCCTGGACTCACAGGTGAGCGGCCTCGTCACCTTCGCCCTCACGAAACGAGCGAATCGTCACCTGCTCGAGGCGCGGCGTGAAGGAACGTACGGACGCGTGTACCTCGGCATCACGAGCCACGATGTCAACCCCGACGCCGGCGAGTGGACATGGCCGATTTCGATCGACCCGCGGAACCCGAAGCTCCGAGTCGCTGGGGAGGGGCGCGGTGAACGCGCGGCCCGCACGCGGTACGAAGTAGCAGCGCGCACGACGAACGCGAGCTTGCTTCGCTTGATGCCGGCGACCGGTCGGACCCATCAGCTCCGTGTTCATGCGGCGCGTTTCGGGGTACCGCTCTTCGGCGACTACGCGTACGGCGGCGATCGCCGCAAGGTTCTGCTCGACGGCGCCGTGGTGACGGCGCGGCGCGTGATGCTTCACTGCGCGAGGGTGAGTTTTCCCGCTCTTTCCGGGACGGGGGAATTGACCATCGAGGCGCCTACGCGCGCTGACATGCAGAAGGTCTGGTGCGCCCTCGGGGGGACAGTCCAGAGCCTTCAGGCGTGACGCTTGCTCGAGAACTTGGAGCTCACAGCCTCGTCTTTGGGCTTGTTGAAATGCGCTTCGAGCTCGCGATGCAAGATTTCTTGAACGTCTTCTTGGAGGCCGAGTGGGTGACGGATGAGCCGCTCGATGTTTCGCTGGTACACGAAGAGACGTCGCTGCTCCTCGCCGCCGGCGTTCGTGGCCATCTCGTCGAGCAGCAGTGGGGTCCGTGGGTCGACGCCTTCGGCGACGACTTCGACGCCGGGGAGGTCGGTGACCATGATCAGGTTGCCTTCGAGCCGTTGAGTCAGGGCTTCCGGAAGCTCGCGGAGGGCGGACTGAACGATTTTCTCGAAGCGGCCGTGGCTCGGCGCCCACGGAGGGAGCGGCAGAAGGCCGTCGAGGTGCCGGGTCTTGAGAAACGCGAGGGACGCTTCGCCGTGCTTGCCCTGGCGTTCGCGCAGGAGCCCGAGGTAGTAGAGGACGTCGGGCGAGGCGTCGGAGCGTGAAGCGGCGCGTTCGATCAAGGTGGCGGCGGCCTCGTTCTGATCGAGCTCGAAGTGTGCCCGGCCGATCAGGAAGTCGAGTTGCTGGTTCTCGTACGGGCCCGCGGGCAGCCCCATCAGAAGCTCGGCTGCGGCGGCTCGGTCCCCCTGCTGCAGAAGGGCGTCGACCTTGAGGACGGAGGCATCGGCGATGTCGTCCGCCGACTGGCAGCTCTCGAGGGCCTGGTCGAGCACGCGAATCGCCTCCGCGAAGCTTCCGAGCGGGTGGATCAGGAGCTCTGCTGCGTTGAGCATCGCCTCGAGGTAGTGCTCGTCGAGCTCGATGGCTTGACGGTAATGCTCGAGCGCCATGTCGAGGCTGCCGTTGGCCGCGTGGATGTAGCCGATGAGGTTGTGCGCGTCCGGCGAATCGCCGTCGAGCTCGAGGGTCTGCTCGGCGGACGCCATCGCGCCGTTGAGGTCACCCTGCGTGACCAGCTCCCAGCCGCGATCGAGGTGCGCGCTGAGCCGGTCCATGAATCCTTCGTTGAGCTCCGACATGGTCAATTCTGAACGATACGTGGCCGGTTTAGCACGTCAAGCGGAACCGTACGCTATCATTCGCTTGGAATGGTTAGGTATTTCGCAGTCGCGGGAATCATGGCGATCTGCGCCTGCGCGGGCGAGCCGCTGCCGGCAGGGCAGACGATCTCGCTCGGCACCGCGAGCCACGGTTACCTGCACGACGCGATTCGCCTCGCAAACCGGGGAACGGGTTATCAGCGCCTACGTCCGCAGGAAGGGACGCGATACGGAACGGCCACGCTGGTCGGGGCGATCGAGCGCGCGGCTCGTGAGGTGGCCGACGCTTTTCCAGGCGGTTACCCACTTCGTGTCGGTGACTTGTCGAGCCCTCATGGCGGCGCTCACAGCCGGCATCGCACTCACCGCAACGGACGAGACGCGGATCTTCTGTTCTACGCCCGGGACGAGGGAGGGCTGGCGTCGGCAGGCAATGGCTGGCCGCGTTTCGATCGTTTTGGCCTCGCGATGGTCGGCGGCCGGGTCTCTCGGTTCGACGAGGCTCGCAACTGGCACCTGGTTCGAAGCTTGGTGATGGACGAGCGGGCGCGTGTGAAGTGGCTCTTCTGCTCGAACGAGCTCAAGGCCCGGCTGCTTCGATACGCGGCGCGTTTCGAACGCTCGCCGCGAGCTGTGGTTCGTGCGACTTGGATTTTGCATCAGCCGTCGCGCGGCGACCCACACGCGGACCATTTTCACCTGCGCGTTGGCTGCGGTGAATCGGAGCGAAGCCTCGGATGCCGGGAGCAGGCTCCGCACTGGCCTTGGCTCAGCGACCCGGCGCGGAAATCCGACAGCTTCGCGAGGGCAGCGGCCAGCGACTCGAGCCTCGTCCGCTGGCTACTCGCCGAGGAGCATCTGGATGAGCGCGGCCACATCGTCCGGCGCAGCCTCGACGCCGCAGCGCAGCCATCCGCGATCGCTGGTCGCTAGGTCGGTCAGCGCACGGTGCGCTTCGGTCGCACCCCAAACCAGGACTGCAGAGCTCTGCGGGAGCTCGTGCGCCAACGTAGCGATGGTCGACGGTTGAACGGACGCCTCGACGCAGTCGATCACGACGATTGGGCTCAGGGAAGCCGTCGCCTTCACGTTGTCGAGGAACGCTACGACGTCTTCGATCTGTTGAACCGCTGCCGCGGAGCCGACCTTTCTCGCGATCGCTTCGCAGCGCGATTGATCGCGAGTCGCTACGAAGACCATCGGCAGAGCGGAGCCGAGCGGTTGCATCGTCGGATACTTCGAGGTGTCGACCTGGGCTTGCCCGTCGGGGTCCTTGGCGGTGACACCGGAATAGGGTCGCTCACGACTCAGCTTTCGCGTCGCACGACGACGTGACTGCTCAGCCGGCGGCTGTGAGGTGATGCGTTCCGCGAGTGTCAGCATTGGCTCGAGGTTCTCCATCACCGCGTCCGTCGCCACGTTACCGAGGTGGAACTCCATCGCGCTGCGCAGGTGCTTGTCCACGAAGTGGTGCATGTCCGCGCCCTCTGTCGGGATCTCGTGCTCTCGCGCCATATGGAGCGCGCGGTGCATGATCTGAACACGCACTTCGGGCGTCGCGACGGTCTCGATCGCCTCTCGCACCATACGAGCGATCGGGTTCTCCGTCTGCACCTCGTCCTCTTCCCCCGAGGCAGCGTGAATTCTGGCTACCACAACATCAAAATATTACCGTCATTTGGCCAAGGGGCCAAACCCGGGCCGCGCTGGCGCAAGTTCCGGGCGCCATGGTACATGGCGGACATGCTCGTGATGGGGGTCGACGAGAACGGCCTGGGGCCGCGGCTAGGGCCCTTGGTCGCCTCTTCCGTTGCGATTTGGGTGCCTCGCTACGACCGTGCGGCCCTCTGCCGGAGGGGCCTCGCCCTGGGGCTCACCGACAGCAAGGAGACCGGCGGATTCGGCCGGATGGGCTTCACCGAGTCGGTTGCGATGGGGCTGATCGAGCGGGATTCGGGGCGAGTGCCCTCGTCGGTCGACGAGCTGCTCGGGCTCATTTCGCCCGGCTCCCGCGAGCGGCTTCGCGTCAAGTGCCCCGGCGAGCAGACCGCTGCCCAGTGTTGGGGCCTCGACCTCGAGCTGCCGGTGTTCGGGGGTGACCCGGCGTACGGTGGCGCGCTGCTCGATCGGCTGATCGGACGCTCGAGCCTC
>JBLYYU010000368.1:0-10595 GCA_048550275.1 Polyangiales bacterium | reverse complement strand
GCAGAAGCATCCCCTTTTCGGCTTGGAGCTCCTGCCTCGAGCGCAGCGCGCTCTCGTACATCTCGGCAAGCTCATCCCAGGCTTCGAGGTCGGTGTAGTACTCGACGAGCGCGCCCAGCGCTTCTTCGTCCGTCGGCGAAAACTCCAAGACCTTCAGGTACGCGTCGGACGCACGCACGGTGTCTTCGAGCGAACGGCGCAACACTCGTGCAGCCTGAAGCCAAGCGCTTGCCTTCTCCTCACGGGTCCGTGCCGCTCTCGCTGCGCGTACGAACACAGACACTACATCTTCCCAGCGCCCACGTGCTCGCAGACTGAGCGCGTACTGACGTGCCGTGCACATGTGTGAGGGATCTGCGGCTAGAGCTTCGTCGAAGATCGCATCCGTCTCGTCGACTGTGGCGTCGCCTCCGTATTGCCACATCAGAGACGCCGCCCGAGTCAGGAGCGAGGTCTTGAGGCGCGGGTCGGCCGCATCGCGGGCCTCTTCGATGAACCGGCGCGCTACCTCCGCCCACTTGTCTTCGACCTGTTGAATTTGATCGACCGCTTGCGCGACCTCGGGATCCTCGGAGTCGACGCCGCCGAGTTTTTCGTACGCCACCAGGGCGCCGCGATCGTCCATCAGCTCGTCGCGCCGGACTCGGCCGAGCTCCTTGACGAGAACCTTCTGGAAATCCGGGTCGTCCCGGATGAGCTCGGTCTCGAGCTCGATGAGCCACGAGGCGGCCAAGAACTCGCCGCGACGTTCGTGCCCACCCCGAGCTGCCTCGAGGAGGCGGAGCGGATCCTGGTCGTCGTTGGCCGGGCCGGGGCTCTTCAGAAGCTCTCGCAAACCGTCAACGAGCTCGGTGTCGTACGGGTCCTCCAGCAGAAGCCCCAAGTAGTTCGACAAAGTCAGCTCAGCCATCTGCCCCCCGCGCCCCGATTCGGAAGGATTTTCGCACCTTTCGCTGATCGCACGAAACCCTCCAAAGCAAAACAATCCTGCGTCCTGGGCCCCCCATCGCGCGGGCCCCGAGACAGCCCGAGCGGCCGTTCACGCCACCCAAGTGCCCCCACACTCTCGCTTAGATGTTAGCGGCCTGGAGATTGGATGGGCAAGGCCCGAATCCGAAGAAAAACCGCGGTCGCGGCCTTCCGGAGGCGGAGCTCAGAAGATCATGATGGCGCCGGCCCAGGTCATGGCGCCGTATGTCACGAGGCTGACCGCCATATGGGCCGTGGCGATCCCTCGAAGCGCCTTGTAGTCGTTTGCGCGATCGAGGCCGAACCACTCGGAATTGGCCGTGATAACGCCCAGACCGATCTGGGCGAGCATGCCGGCAAAGGTCACCCAACGCAGCACCTTGTGTGTGCGGAGCTTCCTCGCGAAATCGCTGTTCCCCTCGGCGACCTTCAGAGGGTCGGGCATGGCAAAGGAGAGCCCGAAGGTGGTGAAATAGGTGGCCGCGGTGAGGGCCGAAAGCGTCAGATGGGCGGTGGGCACTCCCGAGCAGGCCTTCTGCGTGAACACGGCGCTGCCCTTCACGCATGGATTGGTCGCCTGGCTCTGCCACCAGCCGTACTGGTTGTGGAACTGCACGAACCCGGCCGCCACGGAGAGGGTCATCAACGACCAGCTGGCGATGCCGAACGCCTTGTGAACTTTCTTGATCTTGTTTCGCTTGCGGATGAGATCCGCGGTGGTTGGCTCCTTCAGCTCGGTGGAGACTTCTGCCGCGAGAAAGGCTCCCGAGTCGATAGAGGCGATCGGCGCTTCGAGCATCGATACGTCGACGCTGAGGGATAGGCCGAACAAGGGTGTAGCGAGCATCAAGGCGGTCAGCGTAGCCATGGCGGGCGGAGTATCTACCAAATCGGTCCTGGGGGCTAGGCGTCTGCGACACAAGGGCACAAATTGCCACCCTGGGTCGATGGCTTTGCATGACGGCCGAGGCGCTGTAGATGAAGGGTATGGGCCCTGCCGCAACGCTACCGACCGGAGTTTCCGTTTATGAAGTGTCCCCGAGAGATGGCTTGCAGAACGAGAGCGCTCAGGTGGCGACCCATGCGAAGGTCCGGCTCGTCGAGGCGCTCGTCGATGCCGGTATCAGCCGCATCGAGGTCGGGAGCTTCGTCGCGCCGAAATGGGTCCCGCAGATGGCCGATGCCGACGAGGTCTGCCGGATGATCGAGCGTCGGCCGGGCGTCACCTACGCCGGCCTCTGCCCGAACGCGCGCGGCCTCGATCGAGCGAAAGCCGCGAATGTCGACGAGATCGCGGTCTTCGCCAGCGCAAGCGAGACCCACAACCTGAAGAACGTCAACAAGACGATCGCCCAGACTCTGGCGGCCTTTGAACCGGTGATCGGCCCGGCGGTCGAGGCGGGCTTGAAGGTGCGCGGATACGTTTCGACGATGTGGGGCTGCCCGTACGAAGGCGACGTCGACCCAAAGCGCGGCCTCGAATTGGCAAAGCGCCTGCTCGGAGCCGGTTGCTACCAGGTCTCGCTTGGCGACACGATCGGCGTCGGGACGCCCGTTCAGACCGAGCGAATTCTCGAGCTCTTCACAGCCGCGGTCCCGTTGGAGCAGATCGCCCTGCACTTACACGATACGCGCGGCACGGCTTTGGCGAACGTGCTCGTCGGCCTTCAGGCCGGCATCACGACATTTGACGCCTCCGTCGCCGGTCTCGGCGGTTGCCCGTACGCGCCGGGCGCCGCGGGCAACCTGGCCACGGAAGATCTCGTTTACACCCTGCACGGGATGGGCATCGAGACCGGAATCGACCTCGAAAAGCTCTGGCAGGCCGGCCAAGTCGCCGAGGCCATCGTCGGTCGCGAGCTCCCGGGGAAGGTCCACCGAGCCGGCGTTCGCTCCCTAGCGAAATAAAGGAAACACGTGCCAGTTCAAGATCTGCTCGACTACATCAACGCTTCCCCTACTCCCTTCCACGCCGTCGCCGAGACGTCGTCCAGGCTGCAAGCGCAGGGGTATCGCCGACTGGACGAGGCCGATGCCTGGACGGTCGAGCCGGGAGACAAGGTGTTCGTGGTCCGAGGCGGTGGCTCGATCGCCGCATTTCATGTCGGGTCCTCACCGGCCGAGGAGGCAGGGTTCCGCCTGGTGGGCGCTCACACGGATTCACCGAACCTCCGCGTCAAGCCAAACCCGGAGCTCGACAAGACCGGCTACGGACAGCTCGGAGTCGAGCCGTACGGTGGCGTTCTCTTACACACTTGGCTCGACCGAGACCTGTCCTTGGCCGGACGCGTGTCGCTCGCCGATGGCGGCACGAGACTCGTCGACTTCAAACGAGAGCTTCTACGGATCCCGTCGCTGGCCATTCACCTGAATCGGAAAGTGAACAGCGAGGGCCTGATGCTCGACGCGCAGAAGCACATGGCCCCAATCGTGACCTTGAAGGAGCTCGGTGGCTCGGACCTCCGCCAACTGCTTGCCAATGAGATCGGCGACGTCGAGAGCGACGACATCCTCGCTTGGGACTTGATGGCCTACGACGTGCAACCGGCTACGCGCAGCGGCGCGAACCGCGAGTTCATTCACGCGGCGCGCATCGACAATCTGGCGAGCTGTCACGCGGGCCTCAGCGCGCTTCTCGCCGCAGGCGATTCGGCAGAAATCACGCGGGGGCTGGTTCTATACGACCACGAAGAGGTCGGAAGCCGGAGCGCACAAGGTGCGGCGTCGGATTTTCTTCGAAGCTGTCTCGAGCGGCTTTCCCGCGGTTCGAACGAGAGCTACCACCGCGCGGTGGCCAAGTCGTTCCTGATTTCGGCAGACATGTCGCACGCGATCCACCCGAACTACGCGGATAGGCACGAACCACAGCATCAGCCCGTTCTGGGCGGAGGCCCGGTGGTGAAGATCAACGTCAACCAGTCGTATGCGACTGACGGGGAGAGCTGGGCCAGCTTCGAACGCTGGTCGCGCGATGCAAAGGTCAGCACGCAACGATTCGTCGTCCGGTCCGACCTCGGCTGCGGTAGCACCATCGGCCCGATCACCGCCGCGGAGCTCGGAATCCAAACCGTCGACGCGGGTAACCCGATGCTCTCCATGCACTCGTGCCGCGAGGTCGCCGCCGCATCGGACGTGCCAAAGATGATCGAAGTGATGAAACGCTTCTTCAAGAGCTAGGCGAATGGGAACCGCTGTCGACAAAGCACTGCACGAGCTCGGCAACGGGATTTACGCGTACACGCAACTGCCAGGCTCCTGGGGTTGGAGCAACGCCGGCTTGATTACCGACTCCGGACAGAGCTTGCTCGTCGACACATTGTTCGACGAGCAGCTCACGGCGGAGATGCTCGTCGCGATGCGCCGCGCCACATCGAGCGCAGAGCGAATCGGCACGGTCGTCAATACACATGGCAACGGGGACCACTGCTACGGGAACTCGCTGGTGTCGGACGCGGAGATCATCGGAACGCCCGGCTGCGTCGAGGACCTCCGCGAAGGGCCGCCAGGCCGCAATCAGCTTCTCCTTCGGGCCGCCTCGCTCATCGGCGCCCTCGGCGCCGGGGGGAGATTGATCGGGACCGTGCTCAACGCAGTTGGCATCGACCGCGTTGCGCTTCTTGCCGAAGCCGGCCCATTCGCACTCCCAAAGCTTGGGCACTTCGATTTCGGCGGAGTGAATCTCACCTTGCCCAATCGCACATTCGAAGGCGAGCTCGAGCTCCAGGTCGGCAACAAGGAAGTCGTCCTCATCGAAGTGGGCCCCGCACACACCAGTGGTGACGCGGTGGTCTGGGTGCCCGCCGACAAAACCCTCTTCACGGGCGACATCCTCTTTCAGAAATCACACCCGGTCATTTGGGAGGGTCCGGTCTCGAACTGGATTGGCGCCCTCGAGCGACTGCTGCAGATGGACGTGGAGACCGTCGTTCCGGGCCACGGGCCGCTCACCGACAAGTCCGGACTCCGTCAGATGCTCCACTATCTCCAATGGCTGACGGCGGAAGCTCGCCGGCGCTACGACGCCGGGATGAGCGTCGATGAGGCGTCTCGCGACATTTCGTTCAGCGAGTTCGAGACTTGGCTCGACGTCGAACGCACCTACGTGAACGTGCACACGCTCTATCGCGACTTTCGAGGAGACCGGGAACCGGCCGACGTGCTGGCGCTCTTCGCCGGAATGGCGCGGTTCGAACGCCGCTAGGTCAGCTCGAAGTCTTTACAAAACAAGAGCGCCGCACTTGGATCGTCGTAACGCGACTTCCGGTGGCGGTGCGTCGGAAAGCCGTGCGCACAGCCCTTCCCGGGATCGAAGAGAACGCAATCCTCGCAGTTCCATCTGAGCTGGAACTTCTCGCGCTGCTCGCGAAAGCGCGCGTCTTGCTCAACCTTCATTCGTAGGTTCGATCTTCTTGACGCGGCGCTCGTGGCGGCCGCCCTCGAAGCTCGCGCCGAGGAACGCCTTGAGGATCTCCACGGCAAGACCTCCGCCGACCACCCGCGCGCCGATACAGAGCACGTTTGCGTCGTTGTGCTGGCGGGTCATCGAGGCGCTGAACACGTCCCCACACAAAGCCGCGCGCACGCCAACGTGACGATTGGCGGTCATCGACATGCCAATGCCGGTCCCGCAGACCAGGAGCCCTAGTCCTTCCCCGCGAGCGACAGCGCCGGCAACCAGGTGTGCGTAGTCCGGGTAGTCCGTCGAATCGCTGCTGTGCGTCCCGAGATCGACAACTTCATAGCCGAGCTCGGCGGCGACGCCTGAGAGCTCTTGCTTGAGATCGAGCCCCGCGTGATCCGAACCAACGATGAGGGTTTTGGGCATGGCTAGGGAGCCCTTAGCACGAGCGCACAGTTGGTTCCGCCGAAGCCGAAAGAGTTGTTCATCAGCGCTCGAATCGGCCTCTGCTGCGCCTCGTTGGGCACCAGATTCATCCCCTCGGCAGCCGGATCCGGGTTCTGAAGGTTGACGGTGGGAGGCAGGACCCCGTCACGAATGGCGAGAGCGCAAAGCACCGGCTCGAGGCCGCCCGCCGCACCGAGCAGATGCCCGCTCATGCTCTTCGTGCTCGAAACGGCTAGTCCGTCCGTCGCATACGAACCGAACACCTTCCGAATCGCCTGCAGCTCTCCGACATCGCCCTGCGGTGTGGAGGTGCCGTGCGCGTTGACATAGTCGATGTCGTCGGGGTTGAGGTTTGCATCCGCGAGCGAGAGCTTCATCGCGCGCTGCGCCCCCTCGGCTTCCGGCGCCGGCTGGACCATGTGATGTGCGTCCGAGGTCGCGCCGTAGCCCACGATCTCCGCCATTATCTCCGCGCCGCGTGCCATGGCGGCTTCACGTTCTTCGAGGACCAGCACCCCAGCGCCCTCGGCGATGACGAAGCCGTCGCGATCGCTGTCGAACGGTCGACTTGCGAGCTCCGGCTCATCGTTCCGCCGCGAAAGCGCTCTCATCGAAGTGAATCCAGCCACGCCGACCGGCGTGACGGCGGCTTCCGCACCTCCCGCAATGGCAGCGTCGATCTCGCCCCGCTGAATCCAGCGAAACGCATCGCCAATCGCGTGGGCCCCCGAAGCGCAGGCACTGGTGTGCGTATAGCTCGGCCCCTTGAAGCCCCAGTCCAGCGTCACTTGCCCCGGTGCAAGGTTCGAAATGACCGAGGGGATGAAATACGGTGACACCCGTCGAGGCCCCTTATCGAACAACGTCCTGCAAGTGTCCTCGAAGACCTCGAGCCCGCAGAACCCGACGCCGATGAAGGTTCCCACCCGCTCTTTCTCCGCATCGCTGGGCTGGAAACCCGCGGCCTCGATGGCCTGCGCCGTGGCCGCGATGGCGAGCTGGATGAAGCGCGCCGCCTCACGCAAACGCCGCTTCGGCATGTACTTCAACGGATCGAAGTCCGAGCACTCGCCAGCGACCTGCGAGGCGAACGCCGACGCATCGAACCCCTCGATGCGCGCGATACCGCTTCGGCCTTCGCGCACGTTGTCCCACGTGCTCGCTACGTCCGCACCGCACGGGCTCACGGTGCCCACGCCTGTAATGACTACTCGCCGCATCGGTTCGTTCCGCGAAGCGCGCGCAACGGACTGCTAGCCCTGATGCGCCTTGATGTACTCGATCGCGTCGCGGACAGTCTTGATTTTCTCCGTGTCCTCGTCCGGAATCTCGATCTCGAATTGCTCTTCGAGCGCCAACACGACCTCGACGATCGCCAGGGAGTCGGCCTTGAGATCTTCGATGAAGTCTTGCCCTTCCTGAATATCGGCCCCGTCGACGTCGAGCTTATCCGACACGATTTCTTTGACCTTCTCGGCGATGTCCATCTGCTTCCTCCGTCACGCACGTCTCAGACGTGCATGCCTCCGTTGACCCGGATTACCTGCCCGGTGATATAGCTCGCTTCTTCGCTAGCCAAAAACACAACCGCCGCCGCGACCTCGTCGGGGCGACCAATTCGCCCCAATGGCGTCTGATCGACGATACCCTGCTGAGCCGCGTCCGGCATATCCGCAGTCATATCGGTCTCGATGAACCCTGGCGCAACGGCATTCACGGTGATCCCTCGAGAGGCGTACTCCCGGGCTAGTGACCGCGTTAGGCCCAAAAGCGCAGCCTTCGAGGACGAATAGACGACCTGGCCCGCGTTGCCCGACTCCGCCACGACGCTCGAGAGGTTGATAATCCGCCCCCAGCGCTTCTTCATCATTGGGCGGATGCAGGCCTTCGCGCAGAACACCGCGCCATTCACGTTGGTCGCCCAGGTCGTCTCGAGGTCCTTCACCGACACTCTCAACAACAATTGGTCGATTGAGATTCCAGCGTTGTTCACGAGAATGTCGATCCCGCCGTGCCGCGCGAGCGCGTCCTTGATGGCGGCGGCAACTGAATCCGGGTCAGCAACGTCGAACCCGAGGAGCTCTGCCTGCCCACCGGCCTCTTCGATCAGCCGCAAGGTCTCCTTCGCGGCTTCTTCGTTGGAGCGGTAGTTGACGAGGACGTGCGCGCCTGCCTTCGCTAGCTGAATGCTAGTCGCGCGGCCGATGCCTCGTGACCCCCCGGTCACGACGGCGATTTTCCCCGCCAGATCGAACACGAGCTACTCGAGCTCTTCCGCTTTGCCCTTGATCACCTTACGGCCCTTGTAGAAGCCGCATGCAGGACAGGCGCGGTGCGGGAGCATCACGTCGCCGCAATTCGGGCATGCGCTCACATTGGGCGCGGTAACTTTGTCGTGCTGAGCGCGTCGCTGATCGCGCTTCATGGGGCTGGTTCGTCGTTTCGGTACTGCCACGGGATTACTCCTCGTTCTTCGTAAGTGCTTCTTTGAGTTTGAGTAGTGGTGCGAAGCGTGCGTCGGGCACCGCGTCGCCAAAGACCTCTTCGGGAGGCCGAAGATGCTCGGGGACAGCGATTCCCTCGCAAGAATCCGAGCAAAGTGGTTTCATCGGTACTTCGAGCAACAAGTACTCCCGCACCATGGGGTCGAGGACGAGCTCGCTGCCGCTGTAGTAGTCCTTGTTCACTTCGTCCAACCGGACGTCGATCTCGTCGCTCCCTTGGGGGCGGGTGTGCTCCGGGCTGAAGAGCGCGGTCAACGCGAGGTCGACCTTGAGTGGCACGTCAGCGAGGCAGCGGGCACAGGTCGCTGCGAGCTCCGCATCGACGTGACCCTGCACGAGAACATCGTTGCCGTTGCGCTGTGCGTGCACCGATAGCCGCCCAGCATCGCCCCCTGCGCTCAGCTCGGTCTCGGCAAGCGCGGACGCCAGCCAATCCGTGCCGATGGCAAAGTTCCAATCCCTCCCAACCTCGTCGAGGTCCTGGATCTGTAGGACGAAAGCAGACATTGAATTCAGGGTGATAGGCGACGGCCGAGCGACCTTTCCAGGCCACAAGAACGGGCTACTATTCGTTGTGGCCCTGAGGCTGTCAAGGAGGGTGGTACACGTACCGTGCGGCTAGTTAACTCGTCGTAATGTGGGCGTTTTTGGATCGAGTCTCGCCCCTGTTCTCCGCCCCGAGCTCCCGAACCACCGCCGGCACTTCCCTGCACGCTTGCAGCGGCCCCCTGCCCGCCCCCCTCCCGGTCGCCAATCCGCGGGACCATGATAGATTTCGCCGCCATGGCTGATGATTTTCGACGTTTTTCCGGAACTCCCACGTACCTGACCAGCGAGGCCCTCGAGTCCGCGGTCAACTGCTCGGTCGTCCTCGAGCGCCCCCTCCTCGTTCGTGGAGAGCCCGGGACAGGCAAGACTCTGCTGGCCGAGGCGGTGAGCGAGGCCCTCGGGATGCCTCTGCTTCGCTGGAACATCCGGAGCACCACTCGGGCTCAGGACGGGCTCTACGTGTACGACACGGTGCAGCGTCTCTATGACTCGCGCTTCGGGGACAAGGACGTCAACGACATCAGCGAGTACATCAAGCTTGGCCCGATGGGTGAAGCGTTCGACGCCAAGGAGCGCGTCGTCCTGCTGATCGACGAAATCGACAAGGCCGACGTCGAGTTCCCGAACGACCTGCTCAACGAGCTCGACCGGATGCAGTTCCACGTCGACGAAACCCAGCAAGACATCATCGCCAACGAGCGCCCCGTCGTCATCATCACCAGCAACGCCGAAAAGGAGCTGCCCGACGCCTTCCTTCGCCGCTGCGTGTTCCACTTCATCGATTTCCCGACGCCGGAGCTGATGAACGACATCGTTCGTGTCCATCACCCGAAAATTCACGAGAGCCTCGTCGAGCAAGCGCTCAAGACGTTCTACGAAATCCGGAGCATGCGCCGCCTTCGCAAGCGGCCGAGCACCAGCGAGCTCGTAGACTGGATCGCTGTGCTGCAGCGCGCTGGTCTCGACAGCGTGACGCTCGAAGAAAACCTTCCCTTCCTGGGCGCCCTGCTCAAGAAGGAGCAAGACCTCGTCGCCTTCGCGGATCAGCTCTCGGGCGGCCGCCAGTGGAGAAGCTAAAATCCTAGTCCCTTTCTTGTACGAGCTACGTGGCCGGGGTGTCCCCGTCGGGACCCAGGAGGTCATCGCGCTCGCCCAGGCGCTGAAAGCCGGGCTGCATGAGAGCTCGCTCGACGGGTTCTACAACGTCGCTCGCTCCGTGATGATCCACAGCGAGGCGCACCTGGACTCGTTCGATGAGGCGTTCCTGTCGTTCTTCAAAGGCATCGAGATCGAGTCGAAGAAGCTGAAGGACGAGCTCTGGGATTGGCTGCAAGAAGCCAAGGAAAACATGGGCGAGCTGACCGACGAGCAACGCGAGTTCGTCGAAAATCTGGATCTCGACGAGCTTCGAAAACTCTTCGAGGAACGGCTTGCCGAGCAGGACGAGCAGCACGACGGCGGCAACAAATGGATCGGCACTGGCGGGACATCGCCCTTTGGGCACGGCGGGCGCGCACCGAAAGGCTTCCGAATCGGTGGCTCGGGCGGCGGACGGAGCGCGGTCAAGGTCGCGGACGCACGCCTGTATCGGCCGTACAGACAGGACCTCACCCTCGACGTTCGACAAATGCAGGTCGCCCTTCGCAAGTTGCGCTTGTTCTCGCGGGAGGGAGGCGAAGAGGAGCTCGATCTGGAAGGCACGATCGACGCCACCGCGCAAAACGCTG
>JBLYYU010000367.1:0-4142 GCA_048550275.1 Polyangiales bacterium | reverse complement strand
TTCGGCCCGCCACCAGTGCTCCGGGGTTTTCGCCGGCGTTCCTTCGTTTATCAAGGATAACGAGGCGGTCGAGGGGGCGCCCTTGTTGCACGGGTCGCGGGGGCTTCCCTTGACGCCTGTCGAGAAGAACTCGGCGTTCGTCGAACAATTCTCGTCGCTCGGCCTCGTCAACCTTGGCAAGACCGCAATGCCCGAATTCGGGCTGACCGGAACCACCGAACCGTTGCTACACGGGCCGACCCACAACCCTTGGATGCCCGGCGTGTCGCCCGGCGGTTCGTCTGGCGGTTCGGCGGCGCTGGTCGCTGCAGGAGTCGTCCCCGTCGCGCATGCGAATGATGGCGGAGGCTCGACTCGAATTCCGGCGTCGTGCTGTGGTCTGGTCGGTTTGAAACCGACGCGGGGCCGGCTCGTCGACATGGAAGGAGCTCGTTTCTTTCCAGTCCGGATCGTCCATCAGGGTGTGTTGAGTCGGACCGTGCGCGATACGGCGGCCTTCTATCACGGCGCCGAGCAGTACTTTCACAACCGAAGGCTTCCAAAGGTGGGTTTGGTGTCCAAACCCGGGCGCCGCCTGCGGGTCGGCTTCTTCACTAGGCTCGACGGCGCCACTCCCTCGCATCCGGATTGCGTGGCCGCGGTCACCGAGACGGCTCGGCTGCTCGAAGGCCTCGGTCACACAGTGATGGAGGTGAGCGCTCCCGTTGATGATCAGTTCCATGAAGATTTCTTCTTGCTCTGGTCGATGATCGGCTACGCGGTCGACCGATTCGGGACGCGCCTTGTGGACCCGAGCTTCGAGAGCAGCAAGGTCGAGCCCTTCACCGAAGGGCTCAACGAGCACTTCCGGGAGAACGGACGCAAGGCGCCCGCGGCGATTTGGCGCTTGCGGCGATATCACCGCCGCTACGCCAAAGCCTTCGAGAGCTGCGACGTGCTCATGAACCCGACCGTCGCGATGCCGCCGCCTGAGCATGGCTACATCGGCCCGGACATACCATTCGAGACCGCGCTCGAGCGCCTGAAATGGTTCATCCCGTTCACGCCGACACAGAACATCTCCGGTGGCCCGGCAATTTCGCTTCCACTCGGCCGAAGCGAGGACGGCCTGCCGCTCGGAGTTCAGCTTGCCGCACCGTTCGGCGATGACCGCACACTTCTCGAGCTGTCCCTCGAGCTCGAAGCTGCGGCGCCTTGGCCGCTCTTTGCGTCCTAGCCCCGCCCGGCGCTGCTGCAACACACAGTGTTAGAGCTCTTCGAGCACTTCGACGAGGATCGCGGGGTTGTCGGTGATGATCCCGGTCGAGCCTTTTTCGATCTGCTCCGCCATGAGCTCCGCGGTGTTTACCGTCCAGATGTTGACCTGCAGCCCGGCGTCGAGCGCGGCTTGAACCGTCTCGGCGGTCACCGTGAAGAGCGGGTGAATCGCGTCTTGGTCGAGCTCGAGCGCTTTTTCGACCAGCTCCGGCCCGGGGTTCGCGGAGAGAAGGGCGGCGTAGTACCCGGGTCGCTCCGTCTTGACCAGCGCTGCCGCCGTTTCGTCGAAAGATGAAAAGACGGTCCGGCCTTCGCCTCCAAGCAAGGTCACCTCTTCGAGAACCCGGGTGGCGAGCTCTTCGGGCCCTGTGGTGTCGGTCTGGCAGTCTTCGCCGAAGACTTTCATCTCCAAGTCCATGATGGCGTTGGCCTCGAGCGCGCCGTAAGCCTCCAGCAATGTCGGTGGGGGCTGCTCCGTGGGGCTTCCCTCGCCGTCCAGCAAGCGACAGGTTCGAATTTCATCCAAGGTCATGGCGCTGACACATCCGGTGCAGTCGGTCGTGCGATCGAGCGTGTCGTCGTGCATGATGACCAGCTGCCCGTCTGCGGTGATTTCCACATCGAACGAAATGCCGTCGGCCCCGGCGTCCATGGCCGCCACGAAGGACGAGATCGAGTTCTCAGGGAAAGGGTTTTCCGGGCTGGTCGGCCCAACGCCGCGATGACCGAGGTTGGCAGACGGCCGAACGGCGATGAAACGAACTTTGACTTGATCGCGCGGGCTCCTGCGAAGGCAAAGCGTTCGCGCGTCGAAGAGTGCGTCGCAAGGCTCGGTGACACAGGCGTTTTCGATCGCGCAGTCGTACCAGGCTCGGGTTTCCTCGGTGCATGCCGCGAGGATCGTTTCGCTGACCACTGGCTCACAGCTGCTGTCCTCGGAGCATTCCGCACAGTAGGCAGTTGCGACGGGATCGATGGGTTGGCTGCTGGACGAGGAGCAACCCGTCCCAACGACTACCAAGCTCACCAGTACTGCCAGCCCCCGTGCCATCGATACCTCTTCAGTCTGCATTCGCACACGAGGGTAGCCTAGGACTGCGGAATCGTCCCGTGCATTTCCAGCTCCGAGACGTGAACGTACCAGGGCGCCCGTGAGTCGAAGTGGACACTGAATTTGGGCTTCACGCCGGGGTCCTCGTCGAGGCCGCCGGCGCCGACGACCATGACCTTGCCGTTCTTCGTGAGCCAGGGCATGGCCGAGCCGCAGTCCATGCAGAACGCCGTCGACCAGTATTTGGCTGTCGGGAGCTCAAACCTCCGCACCTTATCTTCGCCCTGCAGCCAGTTGAACTGGTCCACCGGAACGAAGATGTTGGCCACGTTGGACGAGCCGGTGCGTTTTCGGCACCGACTACAATGGCAGTATTGGAACCCACGGAACGGGCCCTCGATTCGATAGGCCACCGCGCCGCAGACGCATGAACCCCGAATTCCTTCTCCCATTCGTTTACTCCTCTAGCGCTATGAACGTGAGCTTCTGGCCCCCGACGCTCGCTTCGGCCATCAGGCCGGACGTCGGGAGGATGATGATCGCCACCCCATCGGCGTACTTCGCTTTGGCCGCTGCCCCCTGATCGGCGGCCGTCGCGGTCGCTTGGGCACTCAGCTCCAGGCGATTCTTCTGGAAGCGCTTGAGGGCAGACTTGCTCTTGAACATGATGATTTCCGCGAACTTCTGGCCGCCAACCTGTGCGCCGACGGAGCCCTGCGACATTTTTGCGCGTCCGATGAGCTTGCCGTTCGCGTACACCTCTCCACGACCCCCGGCACCGCCGACGATGAACCCGCCTTTGGCCACCTCGGGAAAGACCACGTAGCCGGTCAGCGTCTTCAAGGTCGCGTTGAAACTCTTGTCCTTCTCGGCGAATCGCTCCTTGGCATCCTGAACGTCGGTTGAGAGTTGCTCATCGCTCGAGCCTCGTTTGGCCGTTGCCGGCGCTGCGATGGTCAAGGCTCCGAGGGTCAGTCCTAGAATCAAGCTTTGGGTAATCTTCATATCTGGGATCTTGGAAGCCCCGTCGCCGAGGTCAAATTGGCTCGTCGGGACGGGTTCGTTCCCGGGAGACGGGCTCAGAAAGATCGGGTAGGGTGAGGACTTTCCCCGGAGCCAGACATGTCAGAGACGAGTTCGCTACCGAGCTTCATCGTGAAACACGCCGCCGAGCGCCCAGGACAAGTCGCTCTCATCGAAGCTGGCCCGGACGGAGGGAAGATTTCCACGACTTGGGCGGAGTACTGGGATGCAGTGCGCGGCCTGGCCAAGGGGCTGATTCGCTTCGGCGTGCAGCCGGGCGACGGCGTGGCGCTCATCGGAAACAATCGTCGTGATTGGGTGATCTCGCAAATGGGCATCAGCGCGGCGGCCGCCGTCCCCGCGCCGATCTACGTGACCAACACCGTCGAGCAGGTCGCGTACATCGTGAACCACTGCCGAGCCAAGGTCGCGATTTGCGACGGCAAGGCACAGCTCGACAAGTACCTGGCTGCGCTCGATGGTGGCCTAGTCCAGCTCGATCGGATCATCACGATGGACGCCGTCCCGAGCGACCGCGAGATCGTGAGCTCATTGGCGGACGTGATCGCGGAAGCCGCCTCCGAGCCCGACGCGGAGCTCGAACGACGAATGGCCGCCACTCAGCCCGACGACCTCGCGCTTCTCATCTACACATCCGGCACGACCGGGGTTCCAAAGGGCGCCATGTGCACCCACCGGAGCATCCACGCGATGGCGACTTCCTTCATCGATACCTACCCGGAGCTCGGGGGCTTCGAACCATTTCGCTACGTGAGCTATCTGCCGCTCTGTCACGTCGCCGAGCAGATCT
>JBLYYU010000366.1:0-7623 GCA_048550275.1 Polyangiales bacterium | reverse complement strand
CTCGGCTTGTACGCATCGTACATGCTCGTTCAGACGATGGGCGGGGACCTCTCGATTGAAAACCGAGACTCGGTGGGCGCGAGTGCGCGGGTGCGCCTTCCGGCGGGGAAAGAGACGCTTGCGCATGAGTCCGGGGTGCCTCACCGTGCGCCCTGATCATGAATGGCAGCGTCCTGATCATCGACGACGATGCGGCGTTTCGCTTCGCGATGGCGAAGGCGTTGCGGCGCGGTGGCTACTCCGTGTCGGAGGCTCCGAGCGGTGAAGAAGCGGTCGAGGTGCTTCGGAACGGCTCCCCACACGACGTCGCGCTCCTCGACCTGAAGATGAAGGGTATCGGAGGACTGGAAGTGCTGCGGCGCTGCGGGCCCATCTCGACACGGGTGATCGTGCTGACCGGGCATGGCACCGTGAAGTCGGCCGTCGAGGCAATGCAGCTCGGTGCGTTTTCGTTCCTCGAAAAACCGGTCGACGCGGACATGTTGCGGCCCCTGCTTCGACAGGCGCTCCTCGAAAAGGGGCACTCCGAGCCCGGAGCGCGCGACGACACGACCCCGTTGATCGGGGATAGCCCCGCCATCGACGATATCCGAGACTTCATCGGAACAGTCGGACCGACGGACGAGACCGTTCTCATATTCGGCGAGACGGGAACGGGAAAGGAGGTCGTTGCGCGGCAGATTCACGCTCAGAGCACCCGTGCGAAGCGGCCCTTCGTCGCGATGAACGCCGCCTGTGTGCCCCGCGAGCTGTTCGAGAGCGAGCTCTTCGGCCACAAGCGAGGGGCGTTCACCGGCGCTCACGACGACAGGTCGGGGCTCTTTCGCGAGGCCGACGGCGGCACCCTCTTCATTGACGAGCTCGCCGAGCTCCCTCTGGAGAGTCAGGCGAAGCTGCTCCGCGCGATCGAAACGAAGTCGATTCGTCCGGTTGGGGACTCAGGGGAGACCTCCGTGGACGTTCGAATCGTCGCTGCGACGAATCGCGACCTATGGACCGAGACACAGGGTGGACGGTTCCGTGAGGACCTCTACTTCCGTCTTCAGGTGTTCCCCGTGCTGGTTCGGCCGCTCCGGGAGCACTCGGAGGATCTCGAGCCGCTCTCCGCGCACCTTCTCGGCCGGCTCGGAAAGCACAATATCACGCTCGACCCCGAAGCCCTTGCCGCGCTCCGGGAGTACGACTGGCCCGGCAATGTTCGCGAGTTGCTCAACGTATTGCGCCGAGCATCGTTGTTTGCCATTTCCGACAACATCGACGCGGACCTCGTTCGCAGAATGATAGCCGCGAGCGTGTTTGGAAACGCCAGGGAATCGAGCCCCCCGGCCGGTTCCGAGCGCCCGAGTCGCTCGAGTCTCGCAGATGTCGAGCGCGAGCACATCGAGCGCGTGCTCCGCGAGATGGAAGGAAACATCACGAAGGCGGCCGCCGCTTTGGGAATCGATCGAAGGACCTTGCAGCGAAAGCTGCGATCGTACGGGATCGAGGCGCAGTAGCCGGTGACTCGATGAGCGTCCTTTTCAGCTACGCCTTTCGGCCCCTCTTCCTTCTCGCCACTATTTTCGCGATCGTCGCTGTCCCGCTCTGGGTGGCGGCCTGGCTCGGCTACGTCCCCATGCCGCTGGCACTCGGTTCGCCTAGCTGGTGGCATGCCCACGAAATGATATTCGGGTTTGCCGGGGCGGGGGTAGGCGGGTTCGCGCTCACCGCGGTCGCGACTTGGACCAAACGGCCGCCAGTGGCGGGGATTTCACTGTTGGTGCTCAGCATGTTCTGGCTCGTCGCGAGGATCTTCTTCGCATTGCCGTCACCGAATTTCCTCGTTCCCGGCATGGTCGCCGATCTCGGATACGGGCTCCTGCTTCTAGGGCTGATGAGCCGTGAAGTCATTGCAGCCCGCAGCCAGCGCAACTACAAGGTGCTCCTTCTCCTCGCTCTTCTAGTCGCGAGCAATGGGCTCTTCTTCCTCGCCTTGGCCCGCAACGTCGGCTCGGCGATGATCGCGCTTCTCTCGGGTATGTGGGTCGTGCTCCTTCTCGTCAATTTGATCGGCGGGCGGATCATCCCCGGTTTCACCCGCAACTGGTTGAAGCGCCAGATGGTCAACCCTCAGCAGAAGTCCTTGGATCTGCCAGCGCCCTTTGGGCGCCTGGATCTAATCGCGACGTGGGTTCTGGTTGCCTTCGCGCTTGCGCACGTATTGGGTGCGCCCGGAAGGTGGACGGCTGTGCTCGGCTTGCTGGCTAGCGTGCTGATGTTTGTGCGTCTCAGTCGCTGGCAAGGGATCCACGGCGGCTCCGAACCCTTGGTTTGGGTTTTGCACATTGGCTTTTCGTGGCTTCCGCTCGGCGTCTTGCTTCTGACCTTCGCCCAGGTCGGACTTCTGCCCAGAACCGCTGGAATCCATGCGCTGACGAGCGGCGCAATCAGTACGATGATCGTCGCCGTCGCGAGTCGCGCCGCGCTTGGTCACACCGGTCGGCCGCTCGAAAGCCATCCCCTTCTGACCGCGGCCTACGTGCTGATCACCGTCGCTGCGATTTGCCGTGTGGCCGCGACCGTAGGGCCCGCTGCGCGGGTGTTGCTGGTCGCGTCCGCGCTCTCCTGGACGATGGGCTTCCTGTGCTTCGCCTGGCGCTACGCACCGATTCTGACCCAGCCGCGCGTACAGAGATCCGGCGCGCTGCCAACTCTGTGATGGCCCTGCGTCAGCGCTGTGGCAGGATCACCACGAAGGCGGTTTTTCCCGCTCTCGAATCGACATCGATGCGGCCTCCGTGCTCGGTCACGATTCTCTGCGTAATCGCGAGACCTAGGCCTGTCCCGGCTTCTTTGCGGGTGTAGTAGGGCTCGAAGATGGCGTCTATCTGGTCCGGTGGGACTCCCGCTCCGTTGTCCGCGACTCGAATGTAGACGGTGCCCGCCCTTTCCTCGAGACTGAGCTCCACGGCGCCCCCGCCGCTAGGGTGCGCGTCTACAGCCGCATCTCTGGCATTCTGAAGCAGGTTGTGCAGCACTTGGGTGATCTGGTCGGCGTCGACGAGCGCGCTGACCTCCGACTCGGGGAGGCTCAGGCTCAGGCTGGCCGCGCCTTCGGCGTGCAGTGATGCCGCCTGCGACACCACCTCTCGGAGATCGCTGCGTTGGAGCTTGGGCGCCGGGAGCCGTGCGAATCGACTGAACTCGTCGACGATGGTTCGCAATCGCTCGACTTCCTGCAGGATGGTCCTCGTGGACTCGTCGAACATCGCGTCGAAATCCTCGTGCGACCGTTCACGGGCCTTGCGCAGGGTTTCGATCGACAGGCGAATCGGCGAGAGCGGGTTTTTCAACTCGTGGGCGAGGCTTTTGGCGATTTCCTGCCAAGCGGCGATCCGTTCGGACTGCCGAAGCTGCTCACGCGCGTCTCTGAGGTCGTGCGTCATTCGGTTGAATGCGGTTGCGGTCGCGGGAAACGCGCCGGCTGTGCCATCGCGCAGCGTCGTGTCGAAGTCACCCCGGCCGACCCGATCTGCAGCCTTGGTCAGCTCGTCGACCGATGACTGCAACCAGCGATTGAGATAGCCGCCAAACAGAAGCGCGAGGCCGAGGGCAAGCACGGCCACGCACGCGATCCACAAAAGGAGCGGCGGGCCCCGTCGGTCGAGGCGCGGTCGCCAAACGACTGTCCCCTGAACGACCCCCTTCGAGTCCGCGAGCTCCGCCACGGCCAGATCTTGGTTGCCGACCGCGCCTGCGATCACGAGTTGCTGGGGATCGAGAGTCCGTAGATCCGAAAACCGATGTCCGGCGATCAAAGTGAGCCGCGCTCCGCCACGCGATATCGAACAGGACCTCAGCAAGAAACGCTGATGCTCCTGGGCTCCGAGCAGAACGGCGAATGAGCGGTCTCCGGCTTCTCTGGCCTGCTGCGTTAGCGCGGCGCCGTCGTTTCCAAGGGGCCGATGCCGGTGACCGGTTGCGACGACGTCGCCGCTCAGGGAATTCAGCACCCACAGAGCCTGCAGCCCGGCAGCCTCCATCGAGGAGCGGAACAGGCGGTCGTAGTCGAGCGTCGGGCGGGCTTCACGGGCGAGCTCGTCGAGGAGGGTATCCAGCGCCAAGTCGTCGCGGCAAAGACGTGAGACGGCAGCCTCACGCTGCGAGTCTAGCTCTTGCAGGTGCACTCGGGCCATTGCGGCCTCGCCTGCGGCGTCATTTGAGCCCCAGTGGGTAACCCCGAGCCAGACCAGCGCCGTAATCGCAACGGGTATGACAGCGACCAGTGCGAAGAGCAGAACGACACGCGTACCGAAGCTGCTCATGGCGGCGCTACGCCGCCGAGCGCTCGCTCTTCGCGAGGCTCTGGAGCAGCTTCCGCGGTGTCGCCGTCACCCTCTTCGTCGAATTGTTCCATCAGAAAAAGGTTCGGGTCGGCGACGTCTGGAGACCTCGCAACATCCACCGGAGCAGTGCCGGAGAGGAAGACCTCTTCGAACGCGTCTTCTTGTCCTTCGTACGCCAACAGGCCCGATGCCGGATCGATTCTGGCTCGGACTACACCACTTGGCATTGCGAAGTCGGTTTCCTTTGGTGTTTGGTCCGCGGCCGACATGACGTCGATCCAGATCGGTAGCGCAGTTCGAGTTCCGGTTTCGCGGCGGCCAAGCGAGCGTTGGTCGTCGAATCCGACCCAGACCCCTGCGACCACCGAGGGCGAGTATCCGACAAACCATGCATCGCGCGCCTCGTTGCTGGTGCCGGTCTTTCCGACCACGGCGCGCCCGAGGCGTTGCGCAGGCGCACCCGTACCTTCAGTCACCACGCTCCTCAGCAGACTGGTCATGACGTACGCTTCGCTCGGATCCATCACGTCACGGGCGGGCTCGCCCGGCTCCAGCGGCACTCGCGCGCCTCCAGGGGCCACTATCTTGCTCACGATACGCGTCGGCGCCCAGCGCCCGCCCGCGGCGAAGGTCGCGTACGCATTCGTGAGCTCGATGGGTTTGACCCCACTCGCGCCGAGCGCCAGGGCCATGTCCTCTTCGAGCTTCGTGGTGATGCCGTTTTGCCGGGCGAACTGCGCCACATCTGGGACGCCGATGTCCTCGACTACGCGAATCGCAACCATGTTGATCGAGCGTGCCAAGGCCTGACGGAGGCGGACCGCACCCTGATAGTTCCACTGCTCGTAGTTGCGCGGTTTCCACTCGTCGTACACCGCTGGCGCGTCCACGACCAGCGATGCAGCGGTGAAGCGGCGAGACTGAATCGCCCTCGCGTATACGATCGGCTTAAAGGTGCTGCCTGGCTGACGCACGGCCTGCGTCGCTCGATTGAAGCCGCTGACCGCGGCAAAGCTCCCCACCAATGCCAGCACTGCGCGAGAACGAGGTTCGATGACCACGACCGCGCCCTCGGGGCCGCGCTCGAACCTGACGATGGCTGGGTCCTCGTCCGCGCCGAGCTGCGTGACCGAAACCGGGAAGAGGTCGCCCTTCTTCGCAAATGCGGATGCTCGACGATTCTCCGGATTGAAACGCGCCGCGTCCCGCATACGAGCCACCGCGGCGTGGCCCGCCACATCGAGCCGAATCTTTTCATTCTCGTCGTCGGCGCTAGTCACCTGTGCGATGTACGTGCGGCCCATTCGCAGCGAATCGCTCGGCTTCGTCGGCTTGGGCCCGCGTCGCCGCTTGCCGCGCCGGAAAGGCCCCAGATAGCCCTGCCGTTCGTCCACTGCGCGGAGCCCTCGCTGCAACGCTTCGCGGGCGTTCTTCTGAATCCCGAGATCGATCGTGGTGTGGACTTCGTACCCACCCGCCCCGAATGCCTCGTCGCCGACTGCGGCTCTGAGGGCCCGTCGAGCGATGGTCAGCACCTCCGGTGCGTGCCCCGAGCGGTCGGCCAACGGAACGGGCTCGACCTTTTCGTCGCGTGCGGCCGCGATCGCCGCCTTGCTGAGATCCGGCCAATACACGTCCCGCTTCGCGGCGAGTTGGGAGAGCACGTAGCTCTGGCGGCGTTTGGCGGCTTCGGGGTTGCGACGAGGCGAGAGACGCGCCGGCGCCTGTGGGACGCCTGCAAGCAAGGAGGCCTCCGCCAGCGTCAGGTCGCGCGCATTCTTGGCGAAGTAGAACTGCGCTGCTTCCTGAATTCCGTAGCGCCCCTGCCCGAAATTCACGTGGTTCAGATAGAGGTGCAGGATTTCGTCCTTCGAGAGCTCGCTTTCCAGTCGCCGCGCCAGAATGAGCTCCCGGACTTTGCGTTGCAGGGTGCGCTCCGGCGTCAGCAGCATCAGCTTGACGACCTGTTGAGTGATCGTGCTCCCGCCCTGGGCGGCGCGTCCCGCCACGATGTCCCGCCCAACGGCTCGCAGAATGCCGCGGTAGTCGAGCCCCTCGTGCTCGTAGAAGTCCGCGTCCTCGGCAGCGAGCACCGAGAGGACGACGTTTCGGGGCACCTGCGACATCGGAATCACCGTTCGCCGCTCTGCGAAGATCTCGCCGATGACTTTTCGGTTCCGGTCGTAGACCCTCGTGGTCTGAGGGGGCTTGTAGTCGCGTAGCGCGCTGACCGAGGGCAGGTCCCTGCTGAAGTACGCGTAGGTTCCCAGTGCAAGCAACGCACCCAGGACCAAGGCCGCGCCGATCAGCTTCGGCAGAATCGACTTCTTGCTCGCCTGCCGCTTCTTGCGCTTGCTTGGCTTCCGCTTTTTCTTCTGGGTTCGCTTCCCTGCCATCTTGCCCGCCGGCGCCTATAGCATCCTCTGCAAGGCACCTTCTCCCCTAATTCACGACAGTTGGGACGGTTCAAACATTCCCACGGAATTTCTCGATCACTTGATCCGCGTTCTTCACTGAATTTGCTAGGAATCTAGCCTCGAGCTCTTGTTTCCGACGGGCCGAGAGGCCCGGCCGCCCGTGTTGGGACAGGGTCTGCATCGTGATCGCCGCGGCCACCGAGATGTTCAAGCTCTCCACGAAACCGCGCATCGGAATCGAGAATGTGCCGTCTGCAAGCGCCCGCATCTCCTCGGAGACGCCGCGGTGCTCGTTTCCAAAGACGACCGCGAGACGTGACCTCTCCCGAAGCTGATCGAGCGCCGTCTCCCCGCCCATGGCGGCGACGTAGATCGAGTAACCATCGGCTTTCAAGCGTCGCGCGCAGGCTTCCGCGGTTTCGTAGCGTACGACGTCGAGCCAGCGCTGGGTGCCTTTGGATACGCCGCGAGAGGCGCGAAAGCCATACGGGCCGACGATCGCGTGAACGGTCTGAAGGCCAAACGCCTCCGCGCTTCGCAGAACTGCGCTCGAATTGTGCGGATCGGAAATCGAGTCGAGGACCAAGACCAAGTCCTCGGTCCGTCCGGCAACGACGTCCTTGATGCGCTGCAGGCGCTGTGCCGTAACGACGGGCGAGAGCGCCTCGATGACGAGCTCGGCCGGATGCTCGAGCGACGGCGGGCCTTCGACCTCGATCACGTCTGGGTCGTCGGCTCGCACCTATTGCGCGGTCTTCTTCGGATCGACGGTCACGCCGACGACCAGGGTCCCACCTTGATAGGTTTGGCCCGCGACGAAGAAGGGATCGCCAGCGGACGCTACGACCTGAAGCAACGGTAGATAATCGGACTTCTTGGGG
>JBLYYU010000365.1:0-5999 GCA_048550275.1 Polyangiales bacterium | reverse complement strand
GGGTTCTGGCTCGGCCCCTACATCAACAGTAGGAACCTGGTGCAGACCATGCTGACGTGGCGCCGTGCTCAGAAGCTGCTGTCCACCGATCTGAGAACCGAGATTCGGGCGGAGTACCCTCTCGAAGACGCGCCGAGAGCTGCGCAGGAGTACGTCAGCCAAATGACCAGCGGCAAGCTCCTCCTGAGACCGAACGAATGAATGCTTCGCGACCGGCTCGTTCGCTTCGCCGTACGGCGGCTGCGTGGATCTACACCGGCATCGCGATCCCTAGCCTGGTACTCGGCGCGATCTATCTCTTTCGACCCACCTTCATGCCGTATCACGCGGTTGCGCTGGGCAAGGACTGGGCGGAGCTCGACGCTGCGACGCAGGCGCTGATCAAGGCTCTCATGGAAGTCGCCGGAGGCGGCTGGCTGGCGCTCGGGACGCTGCTGCTGCTCCTCGTTGCGTTTCCGATTCGCCGCGGCGAGCGATGGGCACGATGGGCGGCGCCTGCCGCGTCGCTGTTGTTCTATGTGCCCACGCTGCTCGCGACCTTGAGCGTGTTTCAACAAACGCCAGCCTCGCCGCCTTGGCGCGCCAACCTCGGCATGTGCGTGGCTGCGGTGCTCGCCTTCATGCTCGACGCACCTTGGCACCGCAGCCAACCGCGGGACGAAAGCGGACGCAGTGGCGACGCCGGCAACGCGCGCTAAGGCTACGTCTCGGCGAGCACCCTGAACTGCATGAACCCGCCTCCCTCCGCAGCTGCGAGGCGCTCGCGCAGAACTGAGCCGAGCGCGAGCGCGGGCGTGAGCACGCCTCCACCGGGCGGAAGCTCTTCGTGATTCAGGGCGAGGCAGAGTCCGACCTCGCCCAGAATCTTCGAGGTCGCGAGGTAGCCAGGGTCGCCACGCCCTTGTACGTCGACCATCGCTGTGTGTTCACCGGCGGTGGATGTCGCCTTCAGCACGACGCGGAAGTTGCCGGCACGCCGCAACCATTCGGGTGGGCCCTGACCTGGCTTCGGCGAGAGCGGAATCGGGGCCCCGACGAAGTACCCGAACCCGCGGCTGACCCACAGCCAGCCTGCCTTCAACCCAGCGCCCACGGAGATGCCTTCTGCGTAGGAGCACGGTAGACGCCCACTCAGTGCCAGCGAGCGTCGTACGTTGCGCGCGTTGATCGGCGCCATGAAGAAGGGGCCGCCAAGTGCTCTGAAGTCGCGGTCAAAGCGATGCCGGTCCCAGCCTGTGACGGTCTCGCCCTCGAGCTTTCCCTCGGCCCGAGGAGCGAGGATGTACGGATCGCTGCAGAACGCCGCATCGTAACCTCCCGATTTCGGAAGCTGTGCGAGTGCTTCGAGCGTTTTGTTCGTGCCTGCACTGAACGAACCGGCGTAGGCCGTGAAGAGCGCTTTCACTTGAGCAGCCCGTTGGCCCCGCCGTTCCAGTTGCTCGATGGCAAACTGGGTGCCCAAGTCTGAGGGGACGCTGTCGATCCCCGCGGCGTGCACGATCTTCGCTCCGGTGCGCTGCGCCTCTTCGTGGAATTGATCGATCATCGCGCTCTGAAACCAGTACTCGCCAGTGAGGTCCGCGTAGTGCCGGCCCTGCTTCGCGCAGGCCTCGACGACCGCGTCGCCCCCGTACTCGGCGTAAGGCCCGGCCGTCGTGAGGACGACGCGAGCCTTCGACACCATGGCGTCGATCGACGTTCTGTCCGACGTGTTCGCGACGATGATCTCGGGAGCCGCGTCTGCCAAGGAGGCTCGGAGTGCGCTGAGCTTGTCCGGGTTGCGGCCGGCGATCGCCCAAGAGAATCGACTGCCCTCCGGATGCCGAGCGAGGTACTCGGCGACGAGCTGCCCGGCGAACCCGGTGGCGCCATACAGCACGATGTCATGCGCAGTCATCTCAACCCCCGTCCTCGGGTCGCTCGGCGCCTGGCTCCGCTCTCGTCTGCGGACGCGCCGTATTGACAGCAGGGATGTCCCAGGCCTCCGCAAACTGGCCGCCAACGATGCGCCAGACGACGACCGCATCGATCTCGATCGGCGCGCCTTCAATCACCAACCGATCCCTGACGTGCGTGACGACCAGCTCATCTCCGTAGGGCGTGACGGAGATCCCCTCGACCTCGAAGGTCCCGCCGGTGACCCCGCCTAGCTTCGCAAAGAAGGCCTGAAGACCCCCGAGACCGACATGGTCACCCTCGAGATCCGGCAGGTGGGAATTGAAGTAGTGCCAGACGAAGTCTTCCGCGAAGAGGTCCGGGGCCTCGCCCAGGTTGCGGAGGTCTAGTTGCTTGAACAGAGAGATGTTCGGGTGCTCTTCGGTCATGGTCTTGCGTCTTCTAACAACCCAACAACCCCACCCTGGTTGGCGTCCGCCCACCCTGGTTGGCGTCCGCCGGCGCACTTGATGGTATCCGCCAAGGGAGCCCCCGCAAAGCGTTGAAATCACGTTCTGGCACTCTGGCGCGCTTCGTGCGTGTTCATCGCGCATGACTCAGCCCCGCCTCGTGCTCCCGGGCGACACCGTGATGGTCACCCGGCGTACCCTCCGCCGTCACCACCTGTTTCGCCCCGACCCTGCCATCCGGCAGCTCTACCTCTACACCCTCGCGGTCTGTGCTCGACAGTTCGGCATCCTCGTCCACGCGGTCACGCTCATGTCGACCCACGAACACTTGGTGGTCACCGACCCCGCGCGGCGCCTCCCCGATTTCTTACGCGACCTCCACCGGCTCGTCTCCCTCGGTGCCAAAGTGCTTCGCAACTGGGAGGGACCGATCTGGGACCACGAAAAGAGCTCCGTCGTGCGGCTGCTGACCGGGCAGGCGATGATTGAAAAGCTCGCCTATGTGGCAGCCAATCCAGTCAAAGCGGGCCTGGTCGCAAGCGCCCGGGACTGGCCCGGCGTCACGGTGCTCCCGCACGAGCTCGGGCGGCGCACCTTGGTCATCGCGCGCCCCGCAGTCTTCTTTAGACCGGACAATCGAAAGTGGCCCGACACCGTTGAGCTCAGCCTCACCCTGCCGCCCGCGCTCGAACAGACGCATCCCGCCCAGGCTGTGCGGGAGGCGGTGAAGGAAGAGCTCGAGCGCCAGGAGCGGCAAGCCCGAACCGAAGTGAAGGCCCGTGGCTGGCGCGTCCTTGGTGCAGAGCGCGTGCGGCGGCTTTCCCCCTATCGCCGCGCCACGAGCTTCGAGCTGCTCCGCAGTCGAAATCCGACGTTTGCGGTCGGACGCGGGCAGCGCAAAGCGTTCTTTCAAGCCGTAGCCGAGCTGCGGGCATTCCGACGGGCCTACCGCCAAGCGCTCGAGCAGTGGCGCGCGGGGCTCCGCAGTGTCGTGTTCCCGCAAGGCACCTGGTGGATGTGCCAGGTGCATGGCGTCGTCGGACAGACGTAGCGGCGCGGCCTCATCCGAGACGGATACGGCGGTCGAGCGCATCGGCCAGGGCACCGGTGCGTCCAGTTTGAGTCGCTGAAGCCCGATACGCGGTCCCGACCCGCCGTCCGTGTGGTGGACCGAGCGTACTTGGTCTTCAGCGGCTTCAAGCCGACATCCACGGCCGTCCGGGGGCATGCGGCAGCTCGCTCAGAGGTTGTTGCTCACAGGTCAACGGGGGTCGGGTTGTTTCGGGTTGTTGGGGTCGGGTTGTCGGGTTGCTTTGTTTTGTTGGGGTCGTTCCCAGGTTCTTTGATACCGTCCGACCTTGAGAAGGAGAAAGCAGAAGGAGGGATGGAAGGCGATGGCGCTCGTGCTTACGGGCATCTTGGTGGGCTCTGTGATCGCGGGGCCGCAGGCGTCCGGTGCGGATAGCCATGACGACTTCAGAGAGTGCGTGACGTACATACCCTACGCGGCCCTCGGTGGCCGAAACGAGGGCTATGCGAAGAAATCGAAGGCGCTGGCAGAAAACGCGATCCCGATTCCGAAAGGATGGAAAGTCGTAGGCGCCGCGGCACAAGCCGGCCTCCTACTCTGCCGCTAGGGTTCGGGTGGCCATAGCTCCGTCGTCGTATCACCCGCGACGGGGTCCGGTCTGGCGCCAGCGAAGCTGATGCCAACCTGGGTGAGGCTGCCGGCTGCCGTTGCCGGGCTAGGGGGTCAACGTCGGATGCCCAAAATTATCCGACATCACTAGAGCCACCGATCAGAGTCGAACTGATGACCTACGGTTTACGAAACCGTTGCTCTACCAACTGAGCTACGGTGGCAATTAGGCCGAAGCTGGTAGCGTGGGGCGGGGCGACTGTCAATCGGGCGAGGCGCGTGTGCGGCGCTGCGGGCGCTGGCTACCGCGGATGTAATGGGCCGAGTTGCAGGGATCGAGGCGTGGTCAGTGTTGATTGAACCGCCCCGGTCGGCCCCTCTACACATCGTCGTCGGACTCGTCGACGATGAGCTCTTCTTCGGTCTCCTCGTCGTCCTCGTCGCTGTCGTCGTTCTCGAGTGCGGTGTACTTCAAGTCGACGTCGGCGTCGGCGAGCTGCGTCTCGAGGAGCTCCATGAGCTCGTCGAGGTCTTCGCCCGACCATTCGTCCAGGATTTCCGCGATGAAATCGTAGAAGTCGCCGCTGTCAATGCGGCGCTCGATTTCCTCGATGTCGTCGTCCGTGAAGACGCTGACCAGATCCTCGCGCAGGGCGTCGATTTCGCCGTCTTCGATCGCGTCCGGGACCGACAGTCGGACCTGCCGCATCGTGCGCTTGTTCAGGAAGATCTCCATTAGAAAACCTCTAAGCGGGGTCGAATCGGCGCTACTATAAGAGAGGGCAGGGGGCTGTCAATCTTGTCGGCACGGGATCTGACCCTCTATGCTACGTCCGTGCCAACTCGCACCCCAGCCACTGGTCTTCTCATCTTCGTCCTGACCTGTTCGGCGGCGGCGCGGGCAGACTCCGGGGAGCTTCCGGGCGGGCCCCCGGAGCGAGAAGGGGCGTTCGCGGTCGGAGCCGAGACCGGGATGGTCATTCCGCTTTCCACGAATCGTCTCTGCCCCGACGGGTATGGCTGTATCGCCGACTTTGGCTGGGCTCTGGGCCTCAACTTCTCCTATCGCTGGGCCAACGGCATCGGTTTGGGCTTTGGCTACGAGTTCTGGCTGCTCACCGCGAACGGGGTCTACGAAACTTCGGTTCCCCAGATGTTCACGGGGCTGCTCCAGTACTCGTTCCTTCCGGGCCGGATGACCCACCCCTTGATCCGCGTTCGAGGCGGTTTTCTCATGTTAGGGCCTTCTTTTCGGGTTTCGACAATCGGTGGGACCGCCGAGATCGGGGCTGGCGCCGAGGTCGAGCTCAGCTCCAACACGGTCTTCTCATTCCTAGTGACCGGCAATCTGCTCCGGACCCAACCCTTCACCACTCCGGCCGATGGTGCGCTTCGGGCGGCCGACGGCGCTCTAGATGCCATGCTCGTCCTGCGGCTGGGCTTCAATTTCTTGCTGTAATGACCCTGAATTAGGCCCGGATCCGTTGGAGATTTCGGGCGTGCCCCTGTACGCTGTATCATTATATTGTCTTTGTGGGGTTATTGATGCTGGCGGGGGCAGAATGAGCGGCGACGCACACCGCAACGGTGACGGTCCGCCAAAAACGGGTCAGGGGGAGGAAACTCTGATCCCGGCGCCCGGCACGGAGCTGGGGATCCGCACCTCCATGGCAGCAAATCGGGCGCCTGCACCTAAGGGGATTGGCGTCACTCTCTACGGCAAGACCCACGTGGGGCTGGTGCGGGAGCACAACGAAGACAATTTCATGGTCGGCGACCTCGAGGCCGCTGATGGGCCACGCCCTGGCGGCGAAGTGGTCAAGAGCTCGGTGTCGGAGCGCGGCATCGCGTTGGCGGTCTGCGATGGCATGGGCGGCGCTGCTGCCGGCGAGGTCGCAAGCCAGATGGCCGTCAACACGTTGTTCGAGACGTTGCGAGGTGACGGGGCTCCCGAAGACCGGGACAGTTTCGCCAGCCGCTTGGTCGACTCGATAGAGGAGGCCGGCGCGCGAATC
>JBLYYU010000364.1:0-2908 GCA_048550275.1 Polyangiales bacterium | reverse complement strand
GATGGGCGGCCATGCAGGCCACGAAACCCAGCGCCGCCGCAAGCTCCTGGTTCACGGCCGCGAAATCGAAAAGCTCCGCGGCCGCCTGACGATACGCGGCTACGCTTTGGTTCCCCTTCAGGTCTACTTCAAGAATGGCGTGGCGAAGGTGCAACTCGGCCTCGGGCGCGGCAAAAAGAAGGGCGACGAACGGGAATCGATTCGTCGCCAGGAAGATCTCAAGGAAGCGCGGGCCGCCATGCAGCGCCGGAAGGGCTGAGCAAATGAAGGTTCGTTTGGAGTCCGGCGAGGAAGCGGAAGCCACCGCCTACGACGGCAACTTGTTGACGCTGCGCAGCCCAAGAGCGTTCGCGCCAGGTGCGCCGATTCGATTCGAGACCGCGGACGACGAGCAGGCGCGGAGCTTCGAGGGTCGCACGATCGGCTCGAAACGAATCGATGACCAGGCCTTCGAAGTGCGAATGCGTTTCGTGAACCTACGCAGGGAAGCCCGCGAGCTGCTCCTTCGCGGCCTGGGGGACTGACGCCCCGTCAATGGTCGTACGGCTCCCCCCTGAGGATCGAAAACCCGCGATAGACCTGCTCCGCCAGAAACAACCTCGCGAGCCGATGCGGCAGAGTCATCGCCGAGAGCGAAAGGCGGAGGTCTGCCTTCTTCGAGAGCTCCTGCGGCAATCCGTACGAGCCCCCGATCAAGAACACGAGGGTCTGTACGGACTCGTTCTCGGCTCGCCCGATGAAGGTCGCGAGCTGGCGGCTGCTCAGGGCGCGGCCGTCTACTTCGAGGGAGACGACTCGGCTTCGGTCCGGGATGCTCTTTGCGAGGCGCTCGGCGACCTCGTCGGGCTTCCCATCTTTGATTTCGATTTCTTCGAGCTTCGCGTAGCGGCCGATTCGCTTGTAGTAGTCGGCCAGCAAGGAACGCAGGTCGCGATCCTTGGCCTTACCTACGGCGATGATTCGTACGCGCACGTCCTGAGGGTTTACGGAAAGACGAAACCCTCGTCGGCCTGCTGGCCTTCGAACTCTACTCGGTCTGCGTCGAGCCACAGCGCTTCGAGGTCGTAGTAACCGCGCGTGTCCTGGTGGAAGATGTGCGCGACGACATCACCGAAATCGAGGAGCACCCAATTGCCCTGTGGCAGCCCTTCGACGCCCGAGCAGCGGGCGTTGTGCTTGTGCTTGAGGTCCTCTTCGATGCCGCGGGCTATGGCAGCGACCTGACGATCGCTTCGTCCGCTCATCACCACGACGAAGTCGGTGTAGTCGACCTTGCCTTGGACATCGATGATTTCGATTCGCGCTGCCTTCTTGTCGAGCGCTGCCTCGGCGACCTTCAGCGCCAGCTCACGGCCGACGGGAGCGGTCTTGCTCGAGGGGGAGCTGGGGTTCGTATCGATTTGTGCGCCTTCTGCTTGTTTGGCCAACTAGTGACCTCCTTTACTGACGGACCTGGCCATTTCCTTGGCCGACCCACCTGAGTGTGCAGAGCTCGGCCAAGCCCATTGGACCATATGCGTGAAGCTTTGTTGTTGAAATTCCGATCTCGGCACCGAGGCCAAGAGCGAAACCGTCGTTGAATCGAGTCGATGCGTTCACGAGAACCAGGCTCGCGTCGACTTCCCTCATCCAACGATCGGCGTTGGCGGCGGTTTCGGTGACGATCGCCTCGGTATGGTTCGAGCCGTGCCGAGCGACGTGCTCGAGCGCGGCGTCGATGCCGTCGACGACGCCCACGTTCAGAATCAGATCGAGATACTCGGTGTCCCAGTCTTCCGCTGTAGCTCGCTTGACACCGTTGAGGTGCGCGGCGGCACGGTCGTCGGCGTGGATTTCAACGCCGTTGTCGCTCATGGCCTTGCCCAGCTTCGGCAGAAACGAGGGAGCTGCCTCGGCGTCGACCAGAAGCGTCTCCATGGAATTGCAAACGCCGGGACGCTGCACTTTGGCGTTGAGCGCGATCTGAATGGCCATTTCCGGGTCGGCGGTACGGTCGACAAAGACGTGACACACGCCTTTGTAGTGCTGGATGACAGGAACTCTCGCATGCTCAGCGACGAACCGAATCAAGCCTTCTCCGCCTCTCGGAATGACCATGTCGACGATACCATCAAGCCCGATCATGACCAAAGTCGCTTGTCGGTCGGTCGTGGGGAGAAGCGTGACCACTTCGGGGGGCAGCCCTTCGGCGGCGAGGGCCTGAGTGAAGATCTCGGCGATCGCCGTGTTGCTGTGGAAGGCTTCCTTGCCGCCACGAAGAAGGACGGCGTTGCCGCTCTTGAGGCAGAGAGAGGCCGCATCGGCGGTGACGTTGGGCCTCGATTCATAGATGATGCCGATGAGCCCGAGGGGGGCGCGCCGCTTGCTGATGCGAAGGCCGTTTTCGAGGACTCGCTCCTCGACGACATCACCGACCGGGTCGGTGAGCGCGGCAACCTGATCGACCCCATCGGCCACTCCGTCGAGGCGCTTCCGATCGAGCTGAAGTCGATCGAGCATGGCCTTGGAGAGCCCCATCTCGGCTGCAGCAACCATGTCCTTGGCGTTCGCCTCGAGGACGCGGTCGCCCGCCTCGCCGCGCAGAGCCTCGGCCGCACGACCCAAGACGGCGTTCTTCTGCGCCGTGCTCGCGATCGCGAGAACGCGCGAGGCCTCTTTGGCCCGCTGGGCCAGGCCCGTGACGAGCGCGGTCAGGTCATCAGTCATAGCGGGTGAACCTAGCACCTTTTGCGGCGAGCGGGAGCCCCCCGCTCAGGCGCCATTCTGAGTGAGGACGATGTCGTCCCGGTGCACGATTTCGTCGCCCACGTGGTTGCCGATTCGCTCGGCGATTTGCTGGCTGTGCCCCCCCGCCAGGAGTCGCACTTCGTCGGCGGCGTAGCGCGCTAGACCGCGGGCGAGCTCGTCT
>JBLYYU010000363.1:0-9930 GCA_048550275.1 Polyangiales bacterium | reverse complement strand
TCGAGGTCGACCCCAACATGGTCGCGGCTTTCGTGCAAAAGGGGACGCGTCCCGAGCTCAGTCGTCTCGCCAAGCAAGTGCTTGCTGGCGCAGGAGCGCTGCCCAAGCAGAAGATGCGCGTTCGCACGCGCTGAGGGCACGTGAACGCTCGCACCTGGACCATTCGCGAGATCCTCGACTGGGCGACGAAGGACTTCGCGGACAAGGGCATCGACAGCCCGCGGCTCGACGCCGAGCTCTTGGTCGCCAAGGCGCTAGGCATCGATCGGGTGGGGCTCTACCTCGATTTGAATCGGCCGCTGGTCGACGGGGAGCGGGGCGCGATTCGTCCGCTCATCGCCCGGCGACGGGAGCGCGAGCCTGTCTCCTACATCCTGGGCTATCGCGATTTCTACGGGCGACGTTTCACGGTCTCGCCAGATGTCCTGATTCCCCGTCCCGATACCGAAACGCTCATCGAGCACGCACTCGAATGCATCCCTGAGGACTCGCCGTGCCGGGTGCTCGACGTCGGGACGGGCAGCGGCGCGATCGCAATCACGCTCGCCGCCGAGAGGCCCCTGGCGACGGTGACGGCCAGCGACAACTCGCGTGACGCGCTCGCGGTCGCGGCCGGAAACGCCGAACGGCTCGGAGTCGCGGAGCGAATCGTTTTCGACGAAGCGAACCTGCTGAACGAGGGCGGGGTCTTCGATGTGATCGTTTCGAATCCACCGTACATCAGGCGAGCCGAGATGGAGACACTGCAATCCGAGGTGCGCGACCACGAACCGTTGGGCGCGTTGGAGGCGGGAGACGACGGGCTCGACGTCATTCGGGCGCTGTTGGCGGCAGCGGCGCCTGCAGTTTCGAGCGGGGCGCCGATGCTGATCGAAGTCGGCAAGGGGCAGGCACCTCTAGTCAGCGATTTAGCAACGGCGCATTCGGCCTGGGAGCCGCATGCGGTCTACCCGGACCTCAACCGTATCGAGAGGGTCGTTCACCTGCGGCGAATCTGACGGAGCCAGAGCTCGGCAAACAGAAGCGCGATCGCCAGCATCAGAAGCAATGGAGCGAGCGGCTGCTCGACGCCTTTAGACACGTCGCTCGCGATAATCTCGGGAGCGTTCTCGGCGTCCGGGGTGTCTTTCGAAGACAAGTCGCTCTCTCCTGGCGGAGCGTCGACCACGAAAGCGAAACGCTCGCCGTTGACCCCATTGACGAGAACGCGATAGGCGCCGATTTCCCCGGTGTCCCGGAAGCGCACGCGGTCTGCCTCTGCCAAGTCCACCGTTCGGCCTCTCGGCGTCACGACTTGGATTCGTTGGCTGGCGGTCGAACCGGGAAGAGAGACCGCCGCGAAGGGTGCGACGGTATGTTCAGTGCGGCCCGCCAGGCGAGCCAAGGTGTCGAGCACGAAGGGAACGAACACTGGCTGATAGGGGAGGTCCGTCCAAGCGTCGTCGATGGAGGTCGCGAACATGGCAACGCGGCCGCTGCGGTACCGGTGCTCGAGCATGGCCGGCGCCCCGTCGCTGAAGCGCGCGGTCACGACCGAATCGAGGGAAGCCTCGGCGATGGGCGTTCGACCGCGTACCCGAGATTGGCCTAGCTCGGGGAGCCCTTCGGACTCGAGTGACAAAGGGCGCGCTTCCATTCGGGTGGCGGTGTAGCGGCCGGGTAAAAGCTCCCGAAGCACGCTCCCGTAGACCCGTGGGTTGATTCGGTCGCCCGCAGTGATCCAAAGGCTTCCGCCACCACCCACGAAGCGCTGAATGAGCGGCAACCACTCCTGGTCGAGTGTCGCATTTGCCAGGACCAGCACGTCGGACCGAACGATCGCGGATTCGGAGAGGTCTTGTGCATCCAGCGTTTCGACGGCGAACGCGCGGCCGATACGCGGAGCGACACCGAGGGCGTGGCTCAAGAATGCGGTCTCCCGTTTGCGGGGGTCCGGATGGGGGTCGCCGTCGACCAGGAGCACGTGCACGGTGTCGGAGCCGAGGAGGACGCCCCGAACATTGTCGGCGGGAAGCACATCGTCCGGGTGGAGCTGGAGCTCGACGACCGCGTCGCTCGACCCAGGAGGAATCGATATCGTCGCTTCGCCGCCGCCCTCGGTCGCCCGCACCGCCACACTCTGCGTCTCCTGGCCTTTTTGCCGAACGCTGAGCTTCTGTTCGCCCTGGGTCGCGACCCCGGCGACGCGCACCTCGATCTGCACGCCATCCGGATCATCTGGCTCGCCGATGACATCGACCGAAGCGATGTGCCGGTTGTCCGGGTTCGGCGTAGAAACCGTTTCGAACGCAACGCGAACGCCTCGCTTGGGCCATTCGCAATCGTCGGCCCGGGCGCCTTCGGTGAAGTCCGACAAGACAAGCAATCGCCTGTCGGTCAACTCGCTTTCGAGCAGAAGCTCGACGGCGGTCTGTACCGCGTCGCAGAGATCCCCGCCCCGCGTCGAGCGGGTCTCGAGCTCCTGGAACGCGGTCTCGATCACGCCTGTTTCGGAACGCCGGCGTATCCAGACTCGAGCTGGCGCGCCCGAGAGGACCACCGAGACCTCGGAGCCTTCCGGAACCTTGCGTACCTGCTCCGCCGACAGCGCGGCCGCCCGCTCGATCAGCGTCTTGCCCTCGTGAATCGCCGCCATCGACATCGAATCGTCGAAGACGATCGCCAATGCATGTTGCCGATCGAGCAAGCTCGAATGAACCACTCGGTACGGCGCCGCCGCGACGAACACCAGCGCGGCGATCAAGAGCACGCGTGTGATCAGAAGAAGCATGTCGACCACGCGCAGCCGAGCCGCGCGCGTCGCGTGAATGCGGTGGAGAAACGCAATGGTCGGAAGGGTTTGCTTGGGAAGCTTCTGTCGTCGCAGCAGGTGCGCGAGAATCGGGATCGCGACGGCGGTTAGCCCGGCAAGCGCCCATGGAAGACCGAATCCCACCGTTCAGCCATCCCGTAGAAGCTGGAGCAGGGTGTGCTCTGGCGGAGTGTCGGTTCTCGCTAGAAGGTATCGCCCCCCGGCGGCAACGACGCGCCGTTGGCAGGACTCCACGAACGCGTCGATCGCTTCGAGATAGCGCCGCCGAAGGCCTTTCGGGTCGACCTCCACGGGAGCCTCGCCTTCGAGCCCCTCGAAGTGAAGGGGCTGTTCGTAAGGCAGCTCGAGCTCGGCGGGGTCCAACACATGAAGCACCGTGGTTTCATGGCCGCGTGCCTGGATTCGCGCGACAGGATCGAGGGCGCCCTGTTCGAGATCGAGCAAATCACTCGCAATCACGACCATGCCCATGCGTCCGGCATGCTCGATCAAGTCATCCAACGAGCCGTGCAGCCCCGTCTTGCTAGTAGAAGGGGCCGGCTCAGCGAGCGTTCGCATCAGATAGTCGAGATGCGCCGGACCCGAGCGAGCCGGCAAGCGGTCGCGAATCTTCTCATCGAAGGTGAGTAGGGATACCGCGTCGCCTTGGCGCGTGAGAACGTAAGCGATGGCCGCGAGAAGGGTGGCGGCGTGATCGATCTTGCTAATGTCGCCGCTCCCCCAATGCATCGACGGAGAGATGTCGAGTGCGAGCGTTCCTCGGAGCTGTGTCTCGTGCTCGAAGTGCTTGATCGTGTAGCGATCCGAGCGTGCGTAGGCGCGCCAGTCGATCAGTCGCGGATCATCGCCCGGCCGATACGCTCGATGCTCTTTGAATATCGCGCTCGCGCCCCGATGCGGGCTGCGGTGCATTCCGGCAAGCAAACCGTCGACCGTACGCTTCGCTCGAAGCGTGAGCCCGGCCAAACGTACCGCGAGCTCGGGCTCGAGCACGTGGGTCACGGTTCGGTGCTTTGCTTGATGCCTTCGATCACATCCGCTGGCGTCACGCCTTCCGCTTCCGCGCGGAAATTCATGACGAGACGATGCTTCAGGATCGGTTCGACCAGAGCGCGAACGTCTTCGACCTCGGCGGCGTACCGGCCGTGAAGGACGGCGCGCGCCTTGGCGCCTAGTATCAGGCCCTGGCTCGCACGAGGCCCAGCGCCGAAGGCGACGTTCTTTCGTACCAGCTCGGAGGCCTTGCCCTCGTCGGGGCGTGAAGCCCTCACCAGTTCGACCGCGTGCTGAACCACGTGATCGGCCGCCGGCACGCGGGGAACCAGGCCTTGGAAACCCACGATATCTTGCGCCGACAGGACCGGCTCGATGACGGTCGGCATCGGCGCGGTCGTCCGCTTCACGATGTCGATCTCTTCGTTCGGGCTCGGGTACCGGACGTCGATTTGGAAGAGGAACCGGTCGAGTTGTGCCTCGGGAAGTGGGTAGGTGCCTTCCTGCTCGATCGGGTTCTGGGTCGCGAAGACGAGGTACGGCTGCTCGAGGGCGTACGTGTTTCCGCTGGCCGTCACCTGGTTCTCGGCCATCGATTGAAGAAGCGCTGCCTGGGTCTTGGGGGGAGCGCGGTTGATTTCGTCCGCAAGCAGTATGTTCGTGAAAACGGGGCCGGGGATGAATCGGAAGTGGCGTTTACCGGTCGTCGAGTCCTCTTCGAGAACATCGGTGCCGGTGACGTCGCTCGGCATCAGGTCTGGCGTGAACTGAATCCGATTCGAATGTAGCGAGAGCGCATCGGCGAGCGTGGTGATCAGCAAAGTCTTTGCGAGACCGGGGACGCCGACGAAGAGCCCATGACCGCGCGCGAACAGGGCGATCAGAAGAAGCTCGATGACGTCCTCCTGACCGACGATGCGCTGCTTGAGCCGGGACACGATTTCGTCGCGGGCGCTCGCGAGCTCTTGCACGCGCAGCACATCGGAAGAAGCGCCGTCAGGCGAGGGGGGCGGAGTGCTGCGTACGGGTTCGGTCACGGACACCTCTTAGCGCTTGGGGCGGAGAATTGCCACATCACTCGCGCATCCCACCAAGCCGGGAACAGAGCGATGCCTCGTGGTCAGCTTGAGGAACGTCGAGCTTCGAGAGAATGCAATGGGGTTGCGGGTCGAAGGGGTTCTGCGCGATCGCCTTGTCCGCGGCTTCCCTTGCGAGCTCGGGGTCGGCGAGTCGATACATCACGGTCGCCAGGCTGGAGAGCGCCGGCGCATGTGTTGGGTAGCGCTGAAGCGTCAGCATCAACGGGCCCATCGCATCCTTGGGGCGCCCCCCCGCAATTGCTGAACGGGCGTAGCGTGAGGCGACCACGGGATCGCCGGGGGCCACCTTGTGGGCTTTGGCGTACTCGACCGACGCCGCCGCGGGTCGGGAGCGCGTCCACAGGAGATCCCCGAGGCGAAGATAGTTCCTCGCCCGGTCGAGCTCCACACCGGCCAACTCGTCCTGTTCGGTGGCTTCGCCGCTGAGGCGCCGGGGGAGCAATCTTGCTGGGGTCGGCTTGGGAAGTTCTTCGAGCGAGCTTCGCCAGCGTTGCTCGAGCTTTTTCCAGGGCGCGCCTGCGACGTTGGCAAGCGCTCGTTTGGCGTCCTCGCCTTCGCGGATGAGATAGAGCGCTTGTTGCACGCCGTCACGCCCGTACTCGCGATAGTAGGTCTCCATGAATGAAGACACCTGGGCGAAAGCCAGCGTGGCCGCCTTCTGCGAGGGCAAGAGTGCGATCGATGGATGCAATTGCTCGAAGCTGAGCAGCTCGTCCGCGGCCGTGGCCTCGTACAAGAGCTGAGCGGAGGTCGGGTCATGCCGCAAGGTCGGTTCGCCGGTACGCCAGCGGGTCTCGAGGAACTTGGCGAGGCCTTCTTGCAGCCAGACCGGTGCCTGATCGAGCGTGGCCTTCGTGAGGAGCAGGTGGACGTACTCGTGGGAAATCGTATCGAGCCACGGGTAGCCGTGCATGAGCGTCGACGGGGAAGCGATCATCAGCCGGCCCCATTTGCAAAGGGCGATCGTGCCGGTGTTGCGGATCGCCTCGACGGAAAGCGTCGATACCCGCGCCAACGCGTCCGCGTTCGGGTAGATCTCGAGCCGCACGGGGCTGACCATCTTGACGCCTAGCTCCGCCTCGAGTGCCTCTCCGACCGCCTTGAGCGCATCGACCGCATAGGGGACGAGAAGGTCATCGTCGCCCGGTGCGTATCGAACCTCGATGTTCCCATGCGAAAAGGTCTCGAAATTCTTCGTGGTCTCGTAGGTCTCGACGATCACGTCTCCGAGGCTGCCCAGGCTGGCGCCGCCCACGGAACGTTCTCGAAGCTTCCCAACTCCGGCAGCAGCCGCTTCGTACTTGCCCGAATAGAAATCCGCGAGCACTTCGAGCTCCGCTGTGCGCGAGCTCCGCGGGTGACCTTGCAGGTACTTGTCGAGCAAGACCTGTGCGGGCACACCTTCTCCGGCAGTCAGCGAGGCTTCGAGCAAATCGAGGACGTCCGACGCCTTTGCCTGCTCCGCGGGGACGGAGACCGAATGCGAGGCGAACAGAGCGCAAGCCAGGAAAAGCGGGAGGCGCCTCATCGCAAAAGCCTTTCGTAGTAGTCGTCGACCGCTTGCCGATAACCGTCGGGTGGGGCCCCGTTCATCGCGTCGAGAACCTTGCGGCGCCAAGCGAGCTCGTCAGCTTTCGATCGCGCTCCTGGGATCTCCACGCGTTCGTTGGCCCGCGCGCCCCGTGACTTCTCCTGTCCTCCGCCGCCGGGACCGTTCTTCTTCTGCTGAGATTCGAGATGTTTGCGAAGTCGCCGGAGCTGATCCGCGGCCGCCTCTTGCTGCTTGTTCGCCTCGAGAGGGTCCGACTGCTCCAGAGACTGCTTGGCTCTCTGCATCGGTTGTTGGACCGCTTCGAGCTGCTCGGCGGCCTCTTCCGAAACAGGAACGCCACCGACTTCCTCGCGCAAGCGACGCGCAAGCTGGCGTGTAGCCTCCTGTGCTTTCTGTTGGCGCTCGGCTTGTTCTTCGAGTTGCTGCCGCTCCTGGTCGGTGAGCGCGCCTTCGACATCGGGAACCGCACCCCGCGCTGCATCCCGCAGGTCCTGCGCCCGGGCAGAAGCTTCACGGGCCTTTGCGGCGGCGTCGGAAGTCTGACCGTTCTTGCCGCGAAACATCATGGCGGAAAGCTCGAGGTCTTTCGCGAGCGCTTGAGCCGCCCCCGCCAGCCGGTCCGCCATCGACAAGGCTTCCCCGAGGTCGCCGCCTTCGACAGCTTTCTCGAAGTCGTTCAGGCGCTCCGTCGCGCGCTCCTTGAGACCGGTTTCGTAGGGCCCGAGCGCATCGTTCTCGAGGCCACCCAGAAGCTCCGAGACTTCGTTTGCGATCTCTTCGAGCTTGTTGCGGAGCTCGCCCGCGAGCGACTCCTCGTCGCCGGCACGCTCCACCGCCTTGTCGCCTATGCGTCGCGCCTTGTCGGCGAGGCGCTGCTGCTCGACTTCGAGGTCCCGTATCGTGTCCGTCGCCTCCATCAGCGCGCGCTCCCGCGGACCGAAACGCGCCTCGACCAAAGAATCCTCGCTCTGGGCCAAAGCTTGCGTCATCGCCTCGATCGTCTGGTCCAACTTCATCAGCGCGGCTTCGGCCGCATCCAAATCACCGTTCGCCAGTGCCTCGCGGAGCGTCTGCAGCGCATCGGTCGACTCGTTCGCCTGCTGCGACTGCTTGTTGACGAACTCACCGGGCACATATCGCATCGCCTGCCGGAGCTGATCGCGGAGGGCCTGTAGGCGCCGCTCGGCCCGGTCGAGGGCCGCCATCAAGGCTCGCTGCAACTCCGGAGTCTGCCCGCGCCGGAGCTCCCCGATCAGTGAGGCGATCTCTTGGCGAAGCTGCTGCATCTCCCGGGCGATTTCGGCAGCGTCGTTCAAGCGGGCCTCGCTGATGAGATCGGCGACGATCAACGTGTCCTTTTCGAGCTCGCGGACGACCGAGCCGTCGTGTTGGCTCCGGGCCTTGGCCTGCTGTGCGCTTCGGTACGCCGCCATCTCGCGCTTGTGCGCGCGTTCGATCCGCTTTTTCATATCGAGCAGAAGTGGAATGGTCCTCGGACCGCGATGATCACCGACGTCCGCTAGAAGGGCCATGATGCCGTTGTACGGACCAATCGTCACGGCTCGCCGCCTGAGCGCCTCCTGGAGGCCCTTGGGCAAAGGCTCTTCGAGACGGGTCGCCAGAGTCACGAGGAGCGCGTCGAGCAGCTTCTCGAGCTCCACGATACGGTCGCGGCGTCGCGTGATCTCCGAAGCAAGCGTCAGTGTGCGCTCTACGGAGCGCCCGATGCCCGGGCCATCGACGCGGTTTCCGTCTTTGCCCTCCAACCAAATCGTCACGGCGTCCGCCGGGGCCAAGCCAAACTCTTCCAAGCGAAGCACGCTCTCGCCGAACACCTCAGAGCTGCTCTGCTCGGAGGACACGTCGATCGTGCGGCGAAGATGCTCGCCGTTTGGAAGCTTGATGATGAGCGTCAGCTCCTGAACACCGTAGTCGTCGGTCGCGCGATGCTGAATCGAAACCGTTTCCTGCGCCTCGACTACCAAATCCTCCTGGGGGCTGACCATGGTGACTTGGGGGGGCTCGTCGATCTGAACCTGAATCGAGCGCGAACGGTAATCGACCCTGCGCTCGCCACCCCGGGATTCGACGTGAATTTCAAGAGGCCCGTCCGTGTCGGCCACGAACGAGGCGACGAACCGATCGCCTGCGCGGTCCGCTTCCACGTGACGACCCGGCAGCTCCAGCACCACGCGCGCCGCGCTCCCGATTGGAGTGATCGTGTACTCGACCGCTGTGCCCCTGGGAACGCTGAGTCGATCCGCGTCGGCGATGAGCGCGTTGTCTCGGCCCATGTACTCCGGGAACAGAAGCTCTGCGTCGGTTCGTGCGACGACGTGACCGGTTTGCGGGCCGGTGGCCTCGGTGATGTCACTGTGCAGGAGTGCGTAGCGACCGGCGGCCGCGCGATCGAAATCGAGTGACCACCAGGCGAACGCCGCGACGGCCACGGTCGCTGCAAGAGCCGGCTGCAAGAGCCACTTCCAAGGAATGAATTTTCGCGCGGGCGAGGCATCGAGCGAACGGAGCACACGCACCCGCTGCGCCACCACCAGCTCCCGCGAAAACGCATTCTCCTGCTGAAGCTCGTATGCACTCTGGAGCGGAGACAGTAGCGACGGTTGCTCTGCCCCCACGAGCCCGAGCGCCCCATGACCGCGGAGGTCAACGAGAGGCTTGAACGCCCAAGCGATCGCAGCCGTCGTCATTCCGAACACGACGGCCCAGCCCACGCAGAGCCAAACCAGCGGCGTCATCGGCCCAAGCACCCAGGCGACGAGCACGAACGAGGCCAGGCCAACCGCCGCAGCCGCAGCCGCAACGCGGAGCACCAGCACCGTAGCAGCGGCGACACGAAGCCGACGCCGATACTCGGCGAGTCTGCCGGCGGTAGAGCTCACGGCCGGATCGTAGCGCCCGAGGGTGGGGGAGCGCCACCCCGTAGAGCGGTTCTATTGGGAGGGGGGGGGCACCGGAACCGGGACCGGAACCGGAACCGGGACCGGAACCGGGACTGGAACCGGGACTGGAACCGGGACCGGCGCTGTGGCGACGAGTGTGACGGCGTCCCAGCGCCGCCCGTCTCCGTCAACAGAGCCACATGCCCTGTCTCCATCTACATAGGAGAACGGCTCGCGATGCGCGGCACAGCGATTGGGCGGGAGGCAAGACTTGTGGAACCGTAAGTAACGGCCGAGCGGGCCCCGATCGCGAGCACGTGCGTCGCGAGCCGTTCTCCGATGACGATTCTCCAGACCTTCGGATATGAATGGAGCGGCTCGGAAAAAAGCGCGATATGGGTACCCGGCGGCGTCGCGAGTGACAATCGGCAAGACAGCAACCACCCCCGATTGGCCGCGAGCGCCGAGGGGAGGCTTGCGTGGCCCCAGGCCCCAAGTCCCTCCGGCCACCTTTGCAAGCCGACCCGTCCGCAGGGTACCCATATCGCGCTTTTTTCCGAGCCGCGTCCATCC
>JBLYYU010000362.1:0-3723 GCA_048550275.1 Polyangiales bacterium | reverse complement strand
TTGCCGTCGGACGGATCGACGATCTCCATGATCAAGTGCGGTAGGCCAAGCTCCACCATTTCTCCGTCGGGCCCAGGGTTGCCGGTCAAGAACGGCGCCATCATCGGCCGGATCTGAATCACCAGCGGTGTATTGACGCCGAGCACCGTTTGAAACTGCGGGACCCCGAGGAGAGCCATGATGTTGGTCGTCAGGGGAAGCGTGAAGCCGGAGAACTCCACCTCGGTCACGTCGATTTGCATCAATCCGCATTCGACCATGCCCTTGAAGAGCTGATTGAAGGCGGAGCTCGAAATGCTCAACCCGAGCGAGTACGGATCGCCGCCCGGCGCGGTCGGCCCAAACGTGGGCGGACCCGAAGGGATGACGAATGACTCGGTGAGATCGATGGTGCCGTACGGCGCGTCGCACTGGCCCGGCCCCGTTCCAACCGAGGCCACGAAGGATGCGTCGGCGTTGAGGACGATCCCCGTGCTGTCTGTAGTGATGGCGTGGAACGGCGCATCGAGCGTCACGCCCACGGCGTTGCCGACCTCGCCGGCGATGTCGATGCCAGCAAGCGCCTCTTGAATCCCAGAGGCGATCGGCGAATCGAGCGGCCCGATGCCATCGGGGTCTTTGAGGCTGTCGCGGAAGCCGGTCGGAATCGCGCCGTTGAGTTGGCCTCCCATGAGCAAGTTCACGAGGTCGCCGATGAGCGGTGCATCCGGATCGCAGGGGCCGTCGATGAACTGGAATGACAGGCCATTGACCGTCACATCGACGTCGCCGAGCTGATTGACGTCGACGCGCGTCGGCACCGCTGCATCGGGCGAAAGACTGTACGCCCCCGTGATGACAGCAGACGACATGTCCACCTCGAGCTTGCAGTGCCAGTCGATCGCCAGCCCATCGTTGATGTCGACCTCCGCCGCGAGCGACAGCCCGTTGATCGTGATCGTCGTATCGATCTGCCCAGGCGCCAAGGTCGCATCGAAGTCGAAGCCCCCGATGTCCGCGTCATACGCAGTCGCCGCGACGTCGAACGTGAAAATCGTGTCGTCGAAGATAGTGCCGCCGGTCAGCAGCAAGCTGCTGATGTCCAAGGCATCGCCCGCCAGCGTTGAAACCAATGGGAGCAACGAGCTCAGTCCGGTGTCGGTGAAACCGAGGCCCACCCCCTCGGGCGAGTAGCTCCCCTCTGCGACCGACGGGCCCGCAAGCACAGTGATTCGCGAAGTGTTCTCCCCGTTGCCGGCCACGAAGAGACGCGCGTCGATCAAGTTGATGACACCGGCCTGGTCCAAGGGGACGGTCGTCTCCCAGGTATTGTCGGGATTGAGAGTGATCACCGTGCCGTTGACGATCACGGCCCCGGTCTGGTTGGTCGTTCCGGAAACCACGACGCTCGACGCATCGATCATGGCCCCGTTGGCGGGCGACAAGATCTGAATGTTCGGCGGCGGTGGATCATCGCAGCTCGACATCCCCGACAGCGCGAAAAACGAGGCGCAAAGCGCGAGCGTGGCAAGGGCGGATTTAACGCGTGACATCGAGGCGCTCTCCTAGAACGGGGTCAGAGGTACGGGCTAACTTGACGCTGCATTAAGTAGTCAGCGCCCAAAGCCGGTCAAGCGATTTCGCCGATATCTACATCGGCATACAAGCAAGAAGCCAGTGAGGGCAAGGAATATGGAAAACGGCCCGAAATCGCGCTTCGGACCTGCGGCGCGGATGGAACAACCCGAACTGTATGTCGCAGGCGGCGGCTCGTTCGTTCCTCCATCCGGGACGCCGGCATCCGGGATACCGTTTTCGGCACTTCGCCGTTCGCAGGCGTCGGCGGACTCGAGTTCGTCGCAGGTGTCGATGACTCCGTCGCCGTCCTCATCGAGCATGACGTTGGCTGCGATGTCGCAGGTGTCGATCACACCGTTGTCGTCGCAGTCGATCACGGATCCCACGCAGGACTCGAAAGGCGCGAGGCCCTCGGACGGCTCGGTGACCACGAGGAGCTGATTCGGTTCGACGTCGGTCATCTCGACGCTACGCCCGCTCGAAAAACGCACGCGAACGTCGACGGTGCCCCCGCCCGCTTCGTACCCTTCCCCGAGCCCGAAGTGCGCGACCGTGTCGCCCTCCCCGAGGTAGTGGCTTCCCACACCGATTTGGCGAACCTGGCTGAGGCTCTCGGCGGTGACGGTCACCTTCGCGCCCCGGCCGTCAGCAGGTGACACCACGCCTTTCGCTCTCACCCGCAGCCAGTCTCCATCGTTTCCACCGTCGTTTCGGTAGAGGATCCCGCTGCTCTGATTGCGAGTGACGAACAAATCGAGGTCGCCATCCGCGTCGTAGTCGAAGGGAACGAACGCCCTTCCCTGCCCCGTGTCCGTCAAACCGATGCTCTGCGCGATTTCCGGCATCATCCCCGGCCCATCGTTGCGCCAGAAGCGCATCGGGTCCTCGGTGTAGAGGGGGTCGACCGGGCCTCCGTTCGTCATGCCCAAGTCGAGGTCGCCATCGTTGTCATAGTCGAAGAACGCCGTCCCCCAACCCCAGACGCCGTCTCGAACCCCGGCCTCGTCGGTCACGTCGGTGAAGCTGCGCCCGCCGTCGTTCCGGTAGAGCCGATTGCCATCTCTGCCGTTCTCCCGAACGTCATGGATCGACGTGACGAACCAATCGAAATCGCCGTCGTTGTCATAGTCGCCGAAGGTCGAGCCCATCCCGAAGGTCTCGGTCCCGACGTTGGCGTCCTCGGCGCCTCGGATGAATGAGCCATTGCCCTGGTTCCAGAATAGCTCGCTCGTGATCCCGTCGGAGACCACCGCCAGGTCCTGCCAGCCATCGTCGTCGAGGTCCGGGAAGGCAGGCGAGAACGAGAGCGGGAACTGCGCGTTCCCGACCCCGGTCGTCATCAGCGCGCCGGTGTCTTCCGTCACGTCGTCGAAGTAGCCCGGCTCGTCGGCGCCTCGGTTGTGAAGCAAACGCGCGTGCGAACCGCTGCAGATACCGGTCCCGAAGGCGCCCCACTCGGTCGTGAACAGGTCCACGTATCCGTCGCGATCGAAGTCGCCTGCGGTGACACCCATCCCGAGCCGGGTCCGGTTGGGGTCCGGCGTGAGCTGCGCGCCCCGCGCAGAGGCCTGTTCGGTGAACGCTGGACGCGCGCCGCTCGTGACCAGATGTGCGCCGTCACTGACGTAGAGGAGATACGCATTGTCCCGCTGCGTGACGACGTAGAGGTCGAGATCCCCGTCGTTGTCGATGTCGGTGAAGAGCGCTCCGTTCGTCTGCGCAACCAGATCGATTCCGACCAGCGACGCGACTTCTTGGAAAGTCCCGTCGCAGTTGTTCTCGAACAGCAGGTCGCTCGCGTCGTAGCGGGTGACGAAGAGGTCGATGCAGCCGTCGCCGTTGTAGTCGCCGACCGTCGCTCCCGCCGACCAGAGGTCCGCTTGGCAGGACGGGTCGGCGTCCTCGTCACAGACGGTGGTCTCCGGAAGCGTGACGTGCTGGTACGAGAGCCCGGCCGCCTCGGTCGCGTCTACGAACGCAGGCTGGGCACGCGCGGCGCCGCTTGCCCAGAAGCAAGCGGTCACCACGAGAGACACTCTCCAGAAGGACTTCACAGAAGGACTATGGCGTATCCAGGCGGAAGATATATTTTTTTAGGGCACTCGGAAACCCTGCTCGGTTTGAATTTGCCGCTAAGGCAGATGGCCCCGTCTGTTTACCGTCGAC
>JBLYYU010000361.1:0-3653 GCA_048550275.1 Polyangiales bacterium | reverse complement strand
TGTTGGAAGCTCGAGCGCCTCTGCGAGCCTGTCGGTGTTTGCCCGACTCACTTGATGCAAGATGTATTCGGCGACGACGCTCGGGTTCCAGCCAAGCTCCCGCTTTGCCATAGCGTAGGTCTGCCTGGCGAGTTTGACGCCCGCAATGAGGAGCTCTTTGCTCTTGGTCTGCATCTGGTCGACCTGCCCGCGGCAGAGCTGATGGTGCTCGGTCGCCGCCGACGTCACGCCTCCGACGAAGCGGTGGCCATCGCTCACCAGATCGGTCCGCCCGAGCACCATTGCCGCGCCGCCCGACCCGAGGGTCAGCGTGGCGAAGTTCTCGCGAAACGTCGCCTCATCGAGGTCTGGGTCATTCAGTCGCGCGATCGTGCTCTCGACCACGAACCGGCTGTTCTCGCCGTCGACCACCAGCCCGAATTCGATTTGACCGCGCTCGATCATGTTCCCAACGATGTCCATCGCATTGAGAAAGCCGAGGCATGCGTTGCCGAGGTCGAAGTTCATGCAGTCAGGACCGAGGCCGAGGTTGCTGTGGACGATGCACGACGTCGACGGCTCGATGTAGTCACGGCAGACGGAGGTGTTGATGACGATTCCCAAGCGACTGCGGTCGATGCCCGCCTGCTCGATCGCCAGCTCCGCGGCCGCCGTCGCCGCCTGCGAGGGTTGGAACTCGACGCCCCACATTCGGCGCGCTCGGATGCCGGTGACCCCTTCGAGGAAACCAGGCTGGAGGCCGAGCCGCCGCATGGGCTCCGAAAGCTTCGTTTCGAGCTCCGCGGACGTGACGCGGTCGGCTCCATCGACGTGGGAGACACTGGAAATGGAGACCTGATCGAAACGCACGTGGCGACCCTAGTGCGGGCTTGGGGGCGGGACAAGCCTCTCGTGCAACGCGCTGCAGAAGGTGGGAGTTCCCGAACAGGTCGTTACGTGAGCTCGCCGAGCTCGTGCAGCGTTCTGCGTTGGTTGCCGTTAGCCACCACATGGTCGGCTCACCGATGGCGGAGTGGGGTTTGCACGAAGTCCATACACACCGTAGGCAGGTCGCGAACCCATGACTACGACTCTGTACCAGTTCGCGCTGTGCCCCTTTTGCAACAAGGTTCGTGCAGGACTCCAACTCAAAGGCATCCCGTTCGAAGAGGTCGAGGTGAGCCCGCGGTCCAAAGTGGAGCTGCCTGCGTTGCCCGAAGAGGCGCCGAAGAAGGTCCCGGTCCTCCAGGTCGGAGACACCGTCTTGTGGGACTCGACGCGGATTCTGTCGCAACTCGACGAAGCATATCCGGAGACGCCTCGTCTCACACCGGCCGACGACGCCACGCGGTCGCGTGCCGATGCGATGGAACAATGGGTTGACGACGAGCTCATCCAGTCTCTTCCGCCCGTGCTTTATGGAACGTGGCGGGAGGCTGCCCAGGCCTCCAAAATCATCGCCAAGCACAGTCGCTTTGGGGCCGGCGAGGGTTTGGCAGTCAAAGTCGGGGGTCCCGTGATCATGCATGCGGTCGCGAAACGCATCCTCAAGCGCAACGGCCGAACCGACGCACACGCTTGGGTCCATGAAAACTTGGACTACTTCGAGCGAGAGCTGGGAGAGCAAGATTTCGTTTGCGGTGATGCACTCACCGTCGCGGACGTTGCGATGCACGGCGCGCTCACTTGCATCAGCCCCTTTCCGATCTTCGAAAATGTCCGATCTCGACCTCAGCTCCATGCATGGTTCGAGCGGGTGGAGGCGATGAAGAAATCGCCTGCCGAGGCCTAGCGAGGCGGCCCACGGAAGGGCTTTCGATGGTCCTGACGCTTTGAACTCGCAGCATCCTATCCGCCGCCCGCTGCTGGACCAGCGTACGCGGGATCCGCTGAGCCGGACTCATCGAACCCACGGCCGCTTCCGGCTAGCGAATCCTATCCTTCGAATGCTCAGGATCGCGGGAGCTATCACTGGGGGTGAGAACAGGCTCGTCGTTCTCCTCGAAGAACCCGGTGATGAGCTGGAGCAGTTCGTCCGGCCTGTCCATATGGACGTAGTGTCCGGAGTCGGCGATGACCTCGAACCTCGCGTTGCGCAAGGTCGCCGCCGACAGGCGCGGGAACCAGCGCGATGTCCGTGGCGACGACGTTTACCTTGTCGATGCCGACGGTGTTCATGAAGTCGACGACCACTGCCGCGAAGCGACGCGAGGTGTAGTGGTCGCCCGACGGGAGTGGTTCGCTTCCGCCAAAGCCTGGCCAGTCGAGCGCCAACACACGGTAGCGCGAGGCGAGGCGAGGCGAGGAGCGGAGCGGCTGCGTACCACGCATGAAGGTTCTCCGGTACACCGTGCAGCAGGATGATGGGCGGGCTCGCGGGGTCGCCGAGCTCCGCGTACCGGATCTTGAGGCCCGAGTCGGCGAGCCGGAGGGACCTGGTGGGGAGGAGGCGGCTCGGCGCCGCGCCTCGATCGAGCGAGCCGGCCGGAAGGCCCAGCGTGAGTGGCTTTGTGTTCGACACGTTTTGCGCCCAGAGCACTCCTGTGCCGGCGGCGTCGCCAAGAGACTGGGCATGATCGCTTCAAAGGCACTGTTCGGTGAACCAAGATTGGGAGCCCATTTGCGGTGAGCTCTCCCGAACCTGGAAGTCACGCCTGTCAGAGCCGCCAGGACACCTGTAGGAGCTGCGATCTGTGAGTATCGATAGAACGTGCTACCGTGACAGCTCTAGTATCATCTTAGCGGGGACCCTCGTTGACATTCGGCCACTTCTGGCCGAAAACATGCGGTCGCCTCCTCTGAGTTTCGCCTCGAGGAGTGCCATGCGCACAAAACCCAACGTCACCCGCCTACTCACCCCTGGCTCAATTGTCGCCAGCGGACCCCAGCAAGGCGTCGTCCCGTCCCGCGCCCCGGTCCTGCCCCCTGTCGACAAGCCTGCGCGCGGCGCAACGGCCATCGTCTATTGCGAAGGCAACTTCGGCGCCATCGACGGAAAGACGGCCAACGGCCTGGTGCGCCATTCCGAGAGATACGAAATCCTCTCGGTGATCGACAGCGAAAAGGCCGGGCGCGATTCGGGAGAGGTGCTGGGCGATCCAGCCAACGGTATTCCCGTTCGGGCGAGCCTGGACGAAGCTATCGCCGACGGGGGGCGCACCCCAGCGTTCCTCATCTACGGCATGGCGCCCTCGAGCGGCATGCTCTCGCCAGTGGAGCGTCGGCTGATGCTCGATGCGATGGGACGGGGGATCAGTATCGTCAACGGGCTCCACGAGTTCCTGAATGACGATCCCGAGTTCGCTGCCGCCAGCGAGGCCCATCAAGTGAGCATCCTCGATGTTCGGCGGCCGCGCGCAAAGAAGAACTTGCGAATGTTCACCGGCCGTATCTCAACGGTCACCTGCCCTCGCATCGCTGTGCTCGGGACGGACGGCGCGATCGGCAAACGAACCACAGCCACGATTCTCACCGCGGCACTCAATGCCGACGGCATCAAGGCCGTTCTCATCGGAACCGGGCAAACCGGCCTGATCCAAGGCGCGCGTTATGGCGTCGCGCTCGACGCGATTCCGTGCCAGTTCTGCTCGGGCGAGCTCGAGTCCACGGTGGTGGAAGCCTTCGAACGCGAGCGCCCCGACGTGATCATCATCGAAGGCCAAGGCGCCCTCAGC
>JBLYYU010000360.1:0-4550 GCA_048550275.1 Polyangiales bacterium | reverse complement strand
GGGCATCAAGGGATGGGTGTCGTTCGACAAGTCCGGCCTGGCGCTCAGCCCCGACGGGTCGTTTCTCGGCACGGAGCCCCGCCGCGAGGACACACGGGTGTATGCCGGCATCTTCGCCGAGTACCGCTTCACGTCCTGGCTCGCGCTATTCGCCGAGGCCGGCTACCTGGCGGATTTCACCGACTTCCAGTACCTAGGCCTGGATCCGCTCCTCGCTCCGGGCGCGGAGTACCAAAGGTTTGATGCATGGCTCGGCATTCGCGTCTTCTACTAGTCGCTCTCCTCGCATCCCTAGTCCTCGGTGCCCTCGCTTGTAGCAAGCGCGGAGTTCAGGTGACCGAGATGCCTCCGCCTGCCACCGACGACACGACGCTCGGCCCGGGCGACGCCTTCTCGGTACGCGTCTACGGCGAGGAAGCGTTGACGGGGAGCCATCAGGTCGCTCCCGACGGAACCATCAACTTTCCGCTGCTCGGCGCGGTGCAGGTCAACGGCCTCGAACCGACGGTAGTGGCGCAGAAGATCCAGACCCAGCTCATCGAGCGAGACTTGCTTCGCGACCCGCACGTCTCCGTCTATGTCGAGGAGTACGCCTCGAAGCGCGTCAGCGTCGTCGGCGCCGTCGCGGACCCGGGGACCTTCCCGCTCAAACCGGGCATGACGGTCGTCCAAGCGATCAGCATGGCAGGCGGGTTCTCCGCGCTTGCAGACCGTGATGGCACCATCGTCACCCGCCACGTAGGCGAAGAGATCATTCGATACCGGGTGCCGGTGGACCGTGTCACCAAGGGCCAGGCCGCAGACGTCGAAGTCGCAGCCGGGGACATCATCTTCGTCCCCGAGCGTATGTTCTGAGCGCGCAGGGGCTCTGCTAGAGGCTCCAGTAGAGCAGGTCGCTTCGGAGCTCTGCCGGGTTCAGCAAAGACTTCACATCTATCAGCAGGCCACCTTCGCGAACGCTTCCCACGATGCGGTCGAGCTGGTCGAGGTACTCCTGGTGCGGCACGGCGAGGATCACCCCGTCCAGGTCGTGCAGGGCATCGAAGGGCCTAAGCTCGATTCCGTACTCGCGCTGCGCCTCTTCGCCCGAGGCCAAAGGGTCGTGCACCACGGGCTCGATTCCGTACTCGCGAAGCTCCCCGATGATGTCGGGCACTCGGCTGTTTCGCAGGTCAGGCACGTTCTCTTTGAACGTGAGCCCGAGTACGCCGATGCGCGCTCCCTTGATCGCGTGATCGCGTTTGCGAAGGAGCTTCACCGTACGCTGCGCCACGTAGTTGCCCATGTCGTCATTGATGCGACGACCGGCAAGGATGACCTCCGGGTGATAGCCGAGCGCCTCCGCTTTCGCGGTGAGGTAGTAGGGGTCGACCCCGATGCAATGCCCGCCTACGAGCCCCGGTGTGAATCTCAAGAAGTTCCACTTGGTGCCTGCCGCCTCGAGCACATCCCGCGTCGGGATCCCGAGACGGTCGAAGATCAGCGCGAGCTCGTTCATGAGCGCGATGTTCACGTCGCGCTGGGTGTTTTCGATCACCTTGGCAGCCTCGGCAACCTTGATCGAAGAAGCGCGATGCACCCCAGCATCCACGACCGCTTCGTACGTGCAGGCGATCCGCTCTAGGCTCTCCGAATCTTCCCCCGACACGACCTTGATGATCTTCTCGAAGGTGTGGAGCTTATCGCCCGGATTGATGCGCTCCGGGGAGTATCCGAGCTTGAAGTCCCGCGACTGGCGCAAGCCGGAGGCTTCGGCGAGCAAAGGGCCGCACTGTTCTTCAGTCACGCCCGGATAGACCGTCGACTCGTATACGACCACGGCGCCTGGTGAGATGGCGCTCCCCACGGTTCGAGTGGCGGATCGAAGCGGGCCTAGATCGGGCCGACGGTCGGCGTCGATCGGGGTTGGCACGGCGACGACGAAAAAGGTGCAGCCCCGGAGATCCGCTGGGTCGCTGCTCAGCTTCAGGCTGCTCTTCTCGAGCTCCGAAGCTTCGACTTCGCCCGTCCAATCGTCGTTGGCCGTGAGGGCCTTCACTCGGGGCTCGGACACGTCGAAACCGACCGTGCCCTCGAACTTCCGCGCAAAGGCCAGGGCCACGGGAAGACCCACATAGCCGAGACCGATCACCGCGATTCGTTCACTCATGACCTCGCCGCCTCCTCCCGGAACCATTCGGCCGTGTCCGACAAACCCCGTTCCAGAGGCGTCGGCTCCCCGAGAATCGAAACCATCACACAAGAATCGAGCACCGAACGTTCGAGGTCGCCCTCGCGAAACGGGCCGTGATCCACCTTCGCGGACTCGTCGACGAGGCCCACCAGCCGATCGGCCAGCGCGCGCGTCGAAGTTCCAACACCGGTCCCTATGTTGATCGTCCGTCCGTCGAGCACGCCCTCGAAAGCCGCCAGGTTCGCCCGAACGGGATCGAGAACGTAGACGTAGTCGCGAACGCAACCGTCGTCGCCTTCAGTCCGGCGGGCGTTGACTCGAATGGGCTCACCCCGAAGCAGGCGCTTGAGGAAGATCGCGACGACCCCCGCTTCGCCGTGTGGATCCTGCCTGGGTCCGTACACATTTCCGTATCTCAGGATCGTGTATCGCAACCCGGACGTCTGCCCGAACGCCCGAAGATACTGTTCGAAGCTCGCCTTGCTGCAGGCGTAGGGGCTCATCGGCAGGGCCGGCCAACCTTCCGCCGCGGTCTTCCCGTCAGGAACCTCCCCGTAGAGTGCGCCGCCCGTGCTCGAGAAAATCAGACGGCTCTCACACTCGAGCGCGAGCCCTGCCACGTTCAGAGAACCGAGGATGTTGACGTCCGCGTCGAGCAGAGGCTCACGCATGCTGACCGAAACACTGGCTTGCGCAGCGTGATGGCTGATCGCGTCGGGTGAGAACTGAAGAGCCACCTCGCGAAGTGCACTCCGGTTGCGAATGTCGACCGGATGAAAATCGGCTCCCGACGGAACGTTCTCCGTCCGCCCGTTGCTCAAATCATCGACGACGAGGACGTCATGGCCGGCCCCGATCGCAGCTTCGGCGACATGGCTTCCGATGAAGCCCGCCCCGCCAGTTACTAGTATCTTCACGCTCTTCCTACCGGCTTCGACTCTCTGAAAGATTGGCTGGCCCGCGCGGGAGGCTCGCTATCCAGAGTTTCGTCACCGAATTCCGGCACGAGCTGCGCGAGGGCCTGTCGTATCGACGTTGCGTTGCCAGTTTTGCAAAGCCCGCCGAGAGTGTCGAATTGCGCGCGCAGCCCGGGAAGATGGGGTGAGTCGTAGGTCCCGGTGAAGATTTTCGGGTGAGTCGTCCGCTCGATGCCCTCGGCCGTGGTCGACAGCTCTTCGAACAGTTTTTCGCCGGGCCTCACGCCCGTGAAGCGGATCTCAATGTCCTTCTCGGGCTCGAGCCCGCTCAGACGAATCAGGTCGTGCGCGAGGTCGACGATGCGGACCGGCTGGCCCATGTCGAGGATGAACGTCTCGCCTCCCTGGCTGAGCGCACCCGCCTGCATAACGAGCTGCACCGCTTCCGGGATCGTCATGAAGTAACGCGTCATGTCCGGGTGAGTCACCGTGACTGGGCCACCGTTCTCGATCTGCCGCTGGAAGATCGGGATGACGCTCCCCGCGGACCCGAGGACGTTGCCGAAGCGAACCGTCGCGAAATGAGTCGCGCTGTCGCGCGAAAGGGCCTGGACGTAAAGCTCGGCAGCCCGCTTGCTCGCGCCCATGACCGAGGTTGGATTCACGGCCTTGTCGGTCGAAATCATCACGAAGCGCTCGACCGCCAACTTGTCCGCCAGGTCGGCGATGACCTGCGTGCCGAGGACGTTGTTCTTCACCGCTTCGACCGGGTTCCACTCCATCATGGGCACATGCTTGTACGCGGCGGCGTGGAAGACGATCATCGGACGATGCTCGCGAAAGAGCCTCGTCATGCGCGGCACGTCGGTGATGTCGGCGACGCAGGGAGCGACTTCGAGCTCGCGGAAGCGATTGCTGAGCTCCGAATGGATCTCGAACAGCGCGTTCTCCGAATGCTCGACCAGGATGACGCGAGAAGGGCGGTACGCCGCAACCTGACGGCAGAGCTCCGAGCCGATGCTTCCTCCGGCGCCCGTGACCATGACCGGCTGTCCACGCACCATCTCGGTGACCACTTCGGCCTGAAGCTTCACCGGTGCTCGGCGCAGAAGGTCCTCGATGGCGACTTCGCGAATCCGCGACAGGTTGACGCGACCGCCGACGATTTCATGAGTTCCTGGGACGATCTTCACCGCGAGCCCGGCGTCCGTGCACGCCTCGGTGATTCTCCGAATCGCCGAACCGGGCGCGTTCGAGATTGTGATCAGGGCCTGCTTGACCCCGTAGCGTTCGGCGATGCGCTCCAGGTCCTTGGTGGTGCCCTGAACCTTGATTCCGTGAATGACCGCGCCCTGCTTCACCGGGCTTTCGTCGATGAAGTCGACCGGCATAATCCCGAGGTCCGGACGGCGGCTGATCTCCTGTGCGACCAGCACACCACCCTGTCCGGAGCCGACCAG
>JBLYYU010000359.1:0-4463 GCA_048550275.1 Polyangiales bacterium | reverse complement strand
TCCTTCCGCTGGTGCTGCTCCTCGCCGGCTGCCCCATCTATACCGAGGGGCCGGTGCAGCGCGGCGTCGAAGTGTCCTGCCAGAGCGACTTCGACTGTCCGTCGGACACGTTCTGCGATCCGGGCACCAACAGTTGCCTCGCATACGATTTCGGGGTCTGCCTGACCGACGGCGATTGTCCGGTCGGGAGCTATTGCGACCTCGCTGATGGCGGCTGCTACATCCCGCCCGTGGCCGAGTGCCGGGCCGACGGGGATTGCACCTCCGGCTTCGAGTGCGACTTCCGAGACACCTGCCGCCCAGCCGAGCCCGACGACTGCCTGACGGACAGCGACTGTCTCGCTCCCGACCTCTGTATCGAGAACTTCTGCAAGCCGGTCACGGAGACCTGCCAGTTCGACTTCCAGTGCGCCGCGGGCTTCACCTGCACGAACAACCGCTGCCGGCTCCTGTGCGGACCGCAGACGGTCTGCCCGACGGGCACCACCTGTGAGGAAAGCCTCTGCCAGCCGATCGTCGGCGAGTGTATCGACAGCAGCGACTGCCCGGACCTGACCACGAATTGCGTCGAAGGCACCTGCCTGCGCCGCTGTGACGAAGGCTGCACCGAAGCCACCGAGGTCTGCGACGCCGAGAGCTTCTGCCGGCCGCGCACCAGCCCGGACCCCAACGCTCCTACTCCGTTCTGCCGCACGGACGCCGACTGCGACGGCAGCGTCTGCAGGCTAGGCCTCTGCCGCACCGTGTGCGACAGCGCTGCGAACGAGCCGGATCTCGCCTGTGCCTCGCGCGACGCGCAGGTCCCACTCTGTGGCCCGGACAATCTCTGCTACGCCGAGAGCGAGTCCGTGAGCGACTGCCGCGTGCAAAGCGACTGCATCGACGGGGATGACTGCGTCGACGGCAAGTGCCGCTAGGCCATCTGGTAGCGTAAACGCCGGACGTCTTTGAGGACCCGGTCGATCGAATGCACGGGCTCGTACCCCAAATCGGTACGGGCCCGTGAGTCGTCCACCATGCAGACGTAGCGCAGGTGATCGAGCTCCTGCGACGGGAACGAGCTGAGCCGCAGCTTCCAGAGCTGGTCCAGCGCCACCTTGGCCAGCGACGAGGGCACGATTCGCGGACGCCCGCCCGATCTGCGCACGAGGTGCGAGAGCGGCATTTCCCCTGGCCCCCGGATGTTGAAGATGCCGCGAACGCCCGGCTGAAGAGCGAGCTGAATCGCGCGCACCACATCGCGTTCGTGCACCACCTGCATCATCGGATCGAAGCCCATGACCATGACCGGGCGCTCGAGCCGGAGGTAGTTGCTGGCCGCGTTGTGGACTCGGCCGACGATGTGGCAGGGCCGAAGCACCACGGTTTCGGTATTGCCATTCTTCCAGAAGAAGCTCTGCGCGAGCATGTCGAGCTCGACCAGGTCGCGCATGCCGCCGAAATGCTGAGCGCCGAGCAGCGGCGCGTCCTCGGTGAGGAACTGAGGATTGTTCGGCTGCGGCCCGTACACATTTGCGCCAGAAAGCACCACCAACTTCGGCACCTCATACTGCGCCATGTAGTCGAGCAGCTTCTGGAAAGCGACGATGTTCCAGGAGTGCCGGTCTCGGTCACTCCGCCTCGGGTCGTGAAGCACCCCGAGGTGCACGACGGCGCGGATGTCGCGCCCGCGGAAGATGTCTTTCATCTTCTTGCGACGCATGTCGATTTGGTGGTGGACGACATCCTTGGGGCGATCGTCGAAGGGGCGGCGATCGACGCCGACGACTCGGTCGCCTCGATGGAGCTCCCGCGCGAGGAGCTTGCCCAGACGCCCGCAGACGCCGGTGACCAAAACCGCCCCCTCGGTGGCCGGCCTCGAGCGCTTGCCGGTCGTCGGCTCGGACCTTTCTACGGGCCGGGCGGGCTCCGTTACGGGCTCCCGGACCTCGGCATCGCCTTTGGCCTCCTGCGGCCGGCTCGAATGCCCAAAGACACCGCGGGCCACCGGGGCCCTCGCGGACGGGCGTTCGCCGCTCGGCCGACGCCCTCTGCGTGCGCTCGGCGTGTGTCGGTTTCTGCTCTGAGGATTCGACATCGGCGTTCTGCGTTCAGATGAACACACCCTTACGCTCGCGCAAGCCGCGATTCACCATGCTCTGAATTGTGCTCTTCACGAGCCAGACCTTGTCTCCGATCGCCGAATCGTCGTCATCGGGATCTCCCTCGAATCGGAAAGGGTCACCGAAGTAGAGGCGGTACTTCGTCGGTAAAGGCGCGATCATGCCGAAGAAGACCTGCGGCATCACGGGGAACGCCGGCATCCGCAGCAAGCGGGCCAGCGGCTTGAAATCAGCGATCGACGGGTATTGCTCCTCGCCGCCTATGACCGCGACAGGAACGATGGGCGTGTTGGTTTCGAGGGCCAGCCGGACGAAGCCGAGCCCGAAATCGGTGAGCTGGTACCGCTGATCGAAGGTCTTGCTGATCCCTCGCGCCCCTTCGGGGAAGACGATCAGGCTCTCCTCCTGCTGAAGCAGGCGCCGGGCGTTTTCCGGGGACCCAACGACCTGGCCGAGTCTCGGATAGAGCGTCGAGATGAAGGGAAGCTCGGCGGTCCAGGTCTCAACCATGCTCCGCGGGAATCGGGGCGGGTCGGCGTCGAGCATCATGGCGCTGCCGATCATCACGGCGTCGATCGGAAGCTGCCCCGAGTGGTTCGCCACGATCAGCACCCTGCCCTGCGGGACCCGCTCGATTCCGAAGACCTCGGTTCGGAAATAACGGCGGTGCAACAGCGCAGCCATCGCGAGCGCGTAGCGGCTGGTTTCGGGGTCGAACCCAAAGGGATCGTGGCCGACTTCGTTCGGATGCGTCTTGATGCCCGCGATCCGGGCGTCCAAGTCCTGCCCGACCACTTCTTCAGCGATGCGGACGACTCGATCGCCGATGGATCGCACCGCTTGCCGCAGAGGAGATTCCCCCAACAGCCTGGACCTCCGCCAACCGGCGAATGGCACGATAGCCCCCCGTTGCGCCATGAAGACATCGTGCGGACTTCGACCGCGGGCGTCAATCCGAAAGGGTGTAACAGAGTGGTAACATCCCCTCTTCCCGCGAACCCCGGTACGAGTCATGCTGCGCGCATGACAAACGGGTTCGACATCAACCGTATCGGCGGGCCAGAAGCGTTGCGCGCCTTGGAAGACGTTGCGCGCCGCGCGGGAAACGCCGCGTTGAAACATTTTCAACAAGGGGTCGTACCTGAGAAAAAGCCGGACAGGAGCCCGGTCACCGTCGCCGATCGTCAAGCCGAAGAGATCATTCGCGACCATGTGCTTTCAGCCCACCCGAACGACGGCTTCTTCGGGGAGGAGACCGGAAAGCGAGAGGGCAGCACGGGGGTCCGTTTCATCGTCGATCCGATCGATGGCACGCGGGCGTTCGTGCGGGGCTGGCCGACCTGGTCGGTGTTGCTCGGGGTCGAAGCCGACAGGGTTCCGGTCATCGGGATCGCCTACATGCCGGCGGCGGGGGATTTCTTCGTCGCGGTCCAGGGCGGAGGCGCCACGCACAACGGGCAGCCGGTCCGGGTCTCGAAAGTCGCGCCCCTGGAGGCCGCCACCGTGACCCACGGCGGCCTACAACAGTTCACCATGAGCGGAGTGGGGGACGCGTTGATCCGCCTCTCGAACGCATCCGACATCGCACGGGGTTGCCCGGACTTCGACGGTTACCGGCAAATCCTGCTTGGCCGCTCGGACGCTATGGTCGACCCCGGCGTTCAACCCTATGACATCTGCGCACCCGCGGTGCTGATCCGCGAGGCGGGAGGGAGGCTCACCTCCTTCCGAGGCGAAGAAACCATCTACGGTGGCGGCGCAATCGCGAGCAACGGCATGATCCATGACGAGCTCGTCGCGGCTCTGGCTGACACCGCCCCATAGCGACCTTACAAATAGCAGCGCAAATCGGGCGATCGACGTAACGGCTTGCCTTCAGGTACGTCTTGCGGAAAGTTCCCCCGCTCGAACCTCAGGAGAGAAGTATGACGAAACCAGTACGGCGAGCAGGTGTGATCGGAGCGGGCGTTATGGGCAGCGGCATCATGGCGCACTTCGCCAACGCCGGAGTCGACGTGGTGATGCTCGACATCGTGCCCCCGGGCCTGAGCGATGAAGAGAAGAAGAAGCCCGCCAACCGCAATCGGTTCGCGGCGGGAGGCCTCAAGGGCGCGCTCAAGGCGAAGCCCGCGGCGTTCTTCCACCCGAACTACGCCAAGCGCGTCACGGTGGGCAACCTCGAGGACGACATCGACCTGCTCAAGGGCTGCGACCTCGTCATAGAGGCGATCATCGAGAACATCGACATCAAGCGCAGCCTCTTCGAGAAGCTCGAGAACACGCTCGACGAGGGGACCATCGTCGCGTCGAACACCTCCGGGCTTCGCATCGCCGACATGCTGGAAGGTCGCAGCGAGTCGT
>JBLYYU010000358.1:0-2975 GCA_048550275.1 Polyangiales bacterium | reverse complement strand
CGTTCCGCGGCTACGAAGACGGGCGTAAGGCTTTTGCTCGCGCCGTCGAGCTCGATCCGTCGAGCTATGATGCGGTCGTCGGACTCGGTACCGCCCTCCGTGGCCTCGAGCGTTTCTCCGAGGCGGAGACGCAATACGCGCAAGCCAAGCAGCTCGATGAGCGTCGACCGGAGGCGTACTTCAACCTCGGTGTGCTCTATCAGGACTACATGTCGGGTTCGGTCGCTGATCTCAAGAAGGCGAAGGGGTACTTTTCGGAGTTCCTCAAGCGCGCCGGCAAGCAATCCGAATTCCGTTCGAGCGTGCAAGATGTGAACAATCGTTGTGCGCAGAAGTCGGGCAGGAGTCGCGGAGCACCCAAGTGTCGGCCGGGCCGAATGCAGAACATCGACATCTCGATCGAGGCCATGCAGTTCGCGGGATAAGGACGAATCATGAAGAAGAATATTTCTAAATTTATCTCACAAGTGTTCGTTATTGCTGCGCTAATGTCTATGGCTTTACCCTGGGCGCCGAGCGTTCAGGCCCAGGGAATGCCGAGCGGCGAAACGACCTACGACTTCGAAGACGACCTCGTGACGGGCGATTTGGTCCGGCCCGATGGAGAGCAATTGATCGTGCGACGGCGTGGTCGCCGCGCGTCCCTGATTCAGATTCGGGAGCATTTTATTCCCGAGATGTTGAAATCTGTGGAAGATTTGTAGTGGGGGATTCGGGTGAGTGAGTCGAGCCACAATACATCGGTAGCGTTTTCTGTCTATGACGGAGACGAGTTGCTCAGCACCGATACGCTGAGCCAAGAGATCATCAAGATCGGTCGTCTGCAGTCGAGCGATGTTCGATTGGATGACGACAAGGTCAGCCGCATGCACGCGGTGATCGAAGTCACCGGGCCGGGTGAGGTGTTCATCATCGACCTCGGCTCCGCTTCGGGCACGCTCGTCAACGGCGAGAAGGTCAACAAGCGGAAGTTGCAGACTGGGGATCAGGTGCAGGTCGGCAAGAAGCTGCTGCACATCGATATCATCTCCGGGACGGTGGCGGTTGCCTCTAGTCCGCCTGTCGCGATGGCAGCGGGCGCGGAGCATTCGACCCCGAGCATCGATGAACGTGCCATGAGTGCGATCGCCGAGGAGGAGTCGGAGCCGAGGGTCAAGGCCCCGCCGGCGGTGGCGAGCAGCAAGCAGGACGAGTCCGGTCCGAAGTTCAACCCCTTCGAGGTTGGGGCGACCCGCGTCTCGAAGACACCGTTTGCAAACACGGTCGGGGAAGACGGTCCGGAATACGGCTTGGTGGCGACGTCGCCTGCACTTCCCGCACACGAAATCGAGACCGATGAGCGCTCCATCGAAGTATCGGTGCTCTGGGGTGATCGAAGCGTGCTGAACGTGGACTACCTGACTCCGCCTCGCGACTACTTCGTGGGCGAGCCGGACGTCGACGAGGTCGATTTCGTCCTCGGTCAGGGCGCCATCGGCGTCGACCGCATGCCGCTCTGCATCGCGCAGGGCGAGGGCGTGACCGCAATCGTTCCTGAGGGAGCAAAGGGCGAGGCCACGATCGGCGATCAGACTCGTTCCTTCGATCTCATGCGGGGCCAGGGTGACTTCCAGCCGAGCTCGACCATGGCGGGCGCTCTGGAGTTCCCGGTGCCTGAAGGCGGCACGGTCCGCATGAAGCACCGCGACTTCACCTTCATCATCAAAGACGTGAAGGCGGGCAAGAAGGTCGCCGGTCACGCCAAGATGGACATCCGTCCGATGATCTACGTCGCGGGCGCTGCGCTCTTCGCGAGCCTCGTGCTGACGATGTTCTACTTCCAGCCGCCGCGGCCGCGCGGGCTGTCGTCCGATCTGCTCGCCACCGACTCGCGACTGATTCAGTTCCTCATGGAGCCCGAGGAGCTCGAGGAACCGGAGCCCGAGTGGCTCAACGGCGACGACTCGCAGGGTGGAGGCACCGGCAAGGCGCACGAAGGCGAGCAAGGTCAGATGGGCGATGAAAAAGCCGAGAAGACCAAGAACAAGTACGGCATCCAGGGGCCCGAGGACAATCCGGACCCGGTGATGGCGCGCGAGCAAGCGGAAGAGAACGCGCGGAGCGCCGGCATCATCGGCACGCTGGCGTCGATGGCTGGCTCATTCAATGCGCCGACTTCTCCGTACGGCGCCGACTTCGCGCTCGGCAATGATCCCACGAGCGCGCTTGGCGCGATGACGGGCAACGACATCGGACAGAACTTCGGGTTCGGCGGTCTCGGACTTCGAGGCACCGGTCGCGGTGGCGGCGGTCTCGGACAGGGCACCATCGGCATGGGCAACTTCGGAACGATCGGCCGCGGTGGTGGGCGCGGCGCTGGTGAGGGCGGTTACGGTCGCGGTGCCGGCGGATTCCGCGGACGGTCGGCTGGCGTGCCACAGGTTCGGAGCGGCGGCGCCGAGGTGCGCGGCTCGCTCTCGAAGGAAGTCATCCGGCGCGTCGTGCGACGACACATCAACGAAGTGAAGTTCTGCTACGAGCAGCAGCTCAACGCGCGTCCCGATCTTTCCGGTCGCGTCACGACTCGATTCCTGATTTCACCGACGGGGTCGGTACAATCGGCGATGGTCGCCAGCTCGAGCCTTCGAAACGAGGCCGTCGAGAGCTGTATCGTGCGAGCGGTTCGCAGGTGGACATTCCCGGCACCGGACGGCGGTGGTGTGGTCGTCGTCAACTACCCGTTCCTGCTCGATGCAGCGGGCCAGTGATCGGCTCAGCGCAGTCCAAAAAGCGAGAATTGCCGCCGAAATCCCTGCTTTCCAGGCCCTGGGCCTGTGTTCAGGGATGCTGGGCTGGTCTGAAACTGGCCAAAAACCACAAAACCGCAGAAAAAGAGCTGTGTTTGCAGTTGTTTGCTGCGAGACAAATGCTGTAGGATTGAAGTGCTTGTGAATTTCCAAGCGTAGGAGGCAAGCATGCGAGCTCACAGTTTCGGG
>JBLYYU010000357.1:0-3332 GCA_048550275.1 Polyangiales bacterium | reverse complement strand
GGAAACGGCCGAGCGGGCCCCAATCGCGAGCACGTGCGTCGCGAGCCGTTCTCCGATGACGCGTTGCCAATTGCGAGCACGTGCGTCGCGAGCCGTTCTCCGATGACCCGGTGCTGGCGTCAGCGAGAATCGGTGCCGTGCACGGGGTGAATGCGCAAGTACCGACCGATGTGTTTCGCGCCGAAGTAGAACGGCGCCGTGTCGATTAGCGCGACGCTGAGCTTGAAGGTGTAGCCGGCCGCGATGAACGTGAAGAGCTGCGGCCAGAGCGGCTTGGTCTCGTCGACCGGGATGCCGTTTGCGAGGAAGTGCGTGATCAGAATGACCGACACGGTGTCGACGAGCTGGCTCACTAGCGTGGAGCCGTTGTTGCGAAGCCAAAGGTGGCGGCCGCCCGTGAGTCGCTTCCAGAAGTGGAAGACCTGGACGTCGATGAACTGCGCCGCGAGGTATGCAATCATCGAAGCCGTGACCGCGCTGAACGCAAGGCGCCGGACCTCGAAGAAGATGCCGGATTGCGGCTGGTCCGGAGGCTCGAAACCCGGCAGTGCGCCGCCAACCCAAAGAATGAACATGACCCAGAGGTTGAGCCCTAGCCCCATCCAGACCACTTGGTTGGCACGGTGGCGGCCGTAGAGCTCGGAGATGAAGTCGGTACAAAGGAAGGTGATCGGGTACGGCAGCACACCGACCGCGAGTGGCATCGGGATCGTGAGATCAGTGCCTGGGACCTGAAAGCTCAGATCGATGAAGCGGGTGACTCCAAGGATGTTGAGCATCGCCAGCGTTCCGAGGAAGAGCCCGGAGAGGACCAGGAAGACGAGTTGCCGGCGCTCGTGCATCGTGACTTCGTCGAGCCGTGGGAGACCCTCGAACTCGTATTGCTCAGAAGGAAGCAGCCCGCGCGCGCGCTCGCTCACGGCCGCGCCTTAGCGCGTACGGCCTTCCCTTCGATACCGCGCCAGGCCTGATGCTCTTGGCCTGCACGCTTCGCATCACCGAGATCTTCGTAGAAGCCGGGGATCGCGACCGCCATCGGCCGCGCTTTCATCAGAGCTTCCCAGGCGTCGCGAAACTCAGACAGGTCGAGGCTGGCCGGGACGACTAGCTTCCCTCGAACGAGGGGTACGGTCCCAGACGGAGCATTCGCCGCCGTGTCAGCTTCCGTTCCGTGATCGTGCGGCACGCCCGCGTCGCAGGCCGCGCACTGATGGTCGACGCGCTCCTGCTGAATGAAGACTCGTACTCCATCGGGCAGCGCCTCTTCGAGCCCCTGGGAGGCGCCAGGCTCGCGTTCGAGCGCCACGAAAGGCCAGCGGCGCTCGTCGCCTCGGCGGAGGATCTCGAGAAGTGGAAACACCGGCACAGGTTCGTCCGCGGAGACCTTGTGGGCGGCGACGGGTGCACCATCCCAGAGGACGACGTCGCCGTAGTCGATGGGCGCGTCGCGAAATGTCGGCGACTGAACGACTCCGTGACATGGGCTCAGAGGCGCAATCCAGACGAGCTCGAACGCGACGGCCTTGTCCGGAAGTTGCGACGTGGCGTCGGTCGCCGGTGTGCGTGAGAGGACGCGTAACAACATCGGAGGTAGGCCAGCGACGTACGGCATGTCTCGCGACCGATCGACACGAGCCTCCACTCCGAGATCCGCCCAAGCCTCCACCGCCTCTTCGGACTTCCCGAGTGCGGTCGCGCAGATCGCCAGGTTCCAAAGCACCGGGCGCTGGGGCCCGAGCCGCATCCGCGCTTGCTCGTTCGCGGCGTAGCCTTCGTCGAAGCGGCCACGCCACTTGTCGAGCAGGCCTGCGTCGTACCACCATTCTCCGCGTTCGGGATCGAGCTCGATGGCGGCAGTGAACGCGCTCTGGGCGTCGGCATCCCGGCCGGGGCCGCAGAACCGAAGCGCGTTTCCGAGCATCGCTTGCATGTTGCCCGCCACCTCCGGGTCTTGGCGGTCCGTCTCGTCGAGCGAGTCCAAGCCCCGACGCAGCGCGCTTGCAGCCCAGGCAGCCGGTCCGTCCTCGCTGAGTGGCGGCTCGTCCATGCCTCGACGGCCTGCTTGCTCGATCAGTAGTGCCGCGCTGCCGAGCGTGAGTCGCCAATCCGAGGTCCAAGCCTCGGCCAGCTCGCGTAGCAGCTCGCGCTGTGCCGGCCCGTTTCCAAGCTCTCGAATCAGGCCGAGCGCCAATTCCGCCAGCTTCTGGTCCGAGCAGAGCTGCTTCCGCCGAGCGAGGAGCGACTGCCAGGCGCTTTCCAGGTCTTGGGTCGATTCCGGGTGGCTCATGCGGGCCGAGCTTAGCAGCCGGCCCTCGCTTGTCAGCGTCGCAGAGCCTATCGAGGCTTGATTTCAGCGCTCTTCTTGGTGGACCCGGATCTTTTTGGCTAACCTGAGGCGTGCGCGCCGGTCCGCGGCCGCCGGGGATGGACGGGGAAGACTTGGAATATCACAGTGCGGGACTGACCGACGTAGGGCAGCGCCGAAAACTGAATGAAGACGCGTTCATGGTGGATGACAGGCTGGGCCTGTACGTCGTCGCGGACGGAATGGGCGGGCACGCAGCCGGTGAGATCGCTAGCCAAGAGGCCGTCGACACTGTCTACGGCATGGTCAGCCGCGGGCATGAGGCGCTGGACCGCGTGGCGCAGGGCGACACCGGCGAGGACTCACTCCGGCGGGCCATCCGTGTCGTCGAAAGCGCCGTCCAGGCGGCGACGTACATGGTGTTCGGACTCGCGCAGCACGATCCGAACCAGCAAGGCATGGGAACGACCCTGTCGGTCTTGGCCATGTGCGGAGACTACGGCATCACGGCTCAGGTGGGGGACAGCCGCATCTATCTCGTTCGAAATCGGTCCGCCGAGCCACTCACCGAGGATCACACCTTGGTCGCGTGGCAGATCAAGCAAGGGATCATCACCGAAGCAGAAGCGGCCCGTTCGCCACATCGCAATGTGATCACCCGTGCGGTCGGCAGTCGCGAGTACGTTCAGGTCGACACGGGCTTCTTCGAAGTTCAGCCGTCCGACGGGTACCTGCTCTGCTCCGACGGCCTCCACGGCTACTTGCAGGACGACGAAATCCCGGATGTGATCGAGATGGGCCCCAAGGGCGCAGCCGAACGCTTCATCCACATCGCGAACTCGCGCGGTGGGCGGGACAACATCACCGCCATCGTCATCAACGTTCAATAGCGAACGGGGGGGCTGTGGCCATGGGTCATCGGAGAACGGCACGCGACGCACGTGCTCGCGATTGGCACCTGGGTCATCGGAGAACGGCTCGCGACGCACGTGCTCGCGATTGGGGCCCGCTCGGCCGATCCATACGG
>JBLYYU010000356.1:0-6618 GCA_048550275.1 Polyangiales bacterium | reverse complement strand
GATCAAGCGCTGTACGATGGCTTGTGCGACGGCAGCATCGCTTTGAGCTACATCGTCGACGCAAACCCCGCAGAAAACTGTGCAAACCTGACGCCCTCATACGGAGGCGTGCCGGGGGCTACGATACCGGTGAACTTGAGTGACACGGGCTGCATCAGTGGCGCGCTCGGCACGATCCCGATTTCAATCGCCGGCGTCCAGGGTGAGCTCGAGAACGCTGTGTTCCGAGGGACCGCAGACGTTAGCCAGGGATTCAACATGAGCTTGGGTGCAACCGTCGCCGACGACACCGCTCGGGCCATTGCAGATGCGCTCATCGACGGCGGCAGCGCGGTCGTCTCCCAAGTGTTCGACATCAGCTCGAACCTCGAGGGCAACGTAGCGGCGCGCTGCAGCGCGATCTCGCTGACCCTCGACGTCGGGGCGACCCGGGTCGATAGCGATGCGGGGGCCTGTACCGATTCATCGAACGCCGCGGTTTACGCCGGTCTCGAATACGAAGATCAGGGCGGCGCGACGTTCCGCGGTGTCGAGGCCGTTCAGGCGATTAGCGAGGATTGCCTTTTCGGAATCCCCACCTCGGAGCCTCCGGCCGACGGGTGCGCCGGCTGGGTGGGGGACGTCGTTGCATGCTTCCCGAACTGCGCCCCGGAGCTCATCGACGTCCTCTCGCGCTGCGTCGCTAGGTGCACGTCGGAAACCATCGCAACGGCCTCTCCTCCCGGGCTCTCGAGCTCTTGCGTATCTTGCTACTCAGACGAGGTAGCCTGTGCCACGGCCTTTTGCCTTCCCCAGTGCGCCACCGACACTAGCGCCCCAGCATGCGTACAGTGTCGCTGCGACAACGACTGTGCGCCCGCGTTCAGCAGGTGTTCGGGCATCCCAACCGACGTGTGCGAGTAGTCCTTCGGGCACGTTTTCGAGCTCGAAGTCAGGTGGCCGCCGAGACGTGCTCGTCGGCCCCGCCTGACTTTGCGCTAGCGTCCCATCACGACCTGGTATCCCTCGAAGAGAATCCGAAAGCCTTGGTCAGATAGGTACGGGATCGAATACTTCCCCTTGCCATAGTGCAGGTCGCCCTTGCCGGTCATCTTGCGGAGCAGCCCCGCGGCACCCTCGCGGGCTGCTCCGTGCACGTGCACGTCGTCGATCAGGATCACCGCATCGGGCGCGAGGACGCCTGGCTCGACGATGAGCTCGGAGTCGCTTCGATGCAGAAGCGCTCCTTCTTCGCACGTTTCATGGTGGTCCATGTACAGCAGGTCGATCGGCTCCCCGAAGGAACGCAGAAACTCGGTGGAGGTCGTCTGATGAAACGAGATGTTGGCGTCGATGTCGCTCGTGATCGTCTGCGAGATGCGCATGGCTTTGGGGGACGGATCCACCGAGTGAAGCGAGGCGCCGGTACCCGCGATGACCTCCGCGCAGACGCGGCTGAAGATCCCAGCGCCCCAATCCCAGCGCTCGGGTTGATCGGGATCCCAGTACTTCGGGTCGTCGTCCATGCAGCCCTCGTTCCCGCCGCTCACATAGCTGCGTGAAGATCCGAGCTCGACGATGACGGGGTCGTCCTTGCCGGCGATGTGTTGGAAGGCGAGGGCAACGCTGGGGTGGCGTTTGCCGAGCAGGCTCGCGTATCGATCGAGGATGTGTAGGTTCATTGTCGTCACTCCTCGGGAGGCCCTTCAGTTTGAAAGGCGTCGTGGTGCCCTTGCTTTCCGGCTAGCAGGAGCATCGCTGGGTTGATGGCGAGCAGACCCCCACGCTCGGCCATCGCACGGTGGAACCCCACATGCTCGCAGTCTTTGCCATCGAGCTCGTAGCGGAGCCCTCGGATCGCGCTCGAACGGTAGATCGCACATCCGGCGAATGCGCTCTTCACTACAATCAATGGATCACCGCGGCGCACGTTGCGTAAGCGCCAGCGGATGGCCGAGTCAGACGACGTGCGTTCCCAGTGATCATCCCGGAACGCCAGCGGGTCGTAGTAGCTGTAGCCTAGGAACGGTACGTTGGTGTCGAGACCTACCCAGTTGTTCATCCCGAACGCGGCTACGGCGGAGAGCTCGCGATCTCCGTGCAGCATTGCGATCGTGTGGGTCACCCCATCTAGACTGATTGGCCCCTCGAGATCGCCGTCGAACATGGCGATGAAATCGCTTGGTTCGTCCGCTTCGATGGCTTCGAGCAATGCGTTTCGGAGCGCGGCGATACGGGCCACCCCCCGCTCCGCCGTGTTCACGGCTGCAATACTACGAACGAGCTCCGGCGACTCCTCCACCCACTCGCGGATGACCTCTTCGGTCCCGTCGGTGGAATCCTCCCCAATGACGTAGATGCGCGCTTCACGAAAGAGGCCGGCGAGCGCTTCCAGCCGTGACCGGAGCAGTCGGGCAAGGTCGATCCTGTCGTAGATCAGCACGCCGATCGCGAGGGTCGAGCGGGCCGATGCCTCGCGACCCGCATCGCGCGTCTCGAGGTACTCCGCTTGCAGCGTCTTGCGCGGCGGGAATCGGTCCTCCGGGAACTCGACGCCGTAGCGCTGGGGGCGCGAAAGCTCATCTGCCGTCACGCGACCGCGTAGGACGGAGTTGGCGCCCTGGAGGGCCTTGAGGACCTTGCGCGCGTTCTGTCGCAACGGGTTGAGGGGTATCCAGGTGTGAGCCCAATGATGGACGCCAACGCTCTTGCGCGGGTAGGAGCCCGAAGCGACCATTCGCTCGTAGTGCCGGCGCTCGAGAGGGCTGAGTGGAAGGGAGCGGCTCCCGAGATCGGGTAGCGGAAAGAAGACGTCTGGATCCCACAAGGCGACCCCGAGCGCCTCGCCGTGCGCTTCGTAGGCGGCCTGTAAACAGAGCGGCCCGGTCATCCAGACAGGGTCCTCGCGGCCCTGGGTCGAGCGTTCCCGGATCTGGTCGATCATTCTTTCCCAGAAGGGGTGGCCGGGTTCGGAGGCCATCGCCGCGTTGCACACCACCTGGTCGACCCCACGGAGCCGCTCCGCGTGGAGCTTTGGCTCTGTGCCCAGCGTGCAGCTCGCGCCATCGAGGAGCTCGTCCGCGGGCTTCAGGGCAGCGATGTCCAGGTCCACGTACAGTCCACCGAAGCGCCAGAGGTAGAGCACGCGCGCGAAATCCGCGCGATGGATCGCCCTCGGCAGCGACTGGTAGAGATCGAGCAGCGACGGAAACTCGTTTTCGACCAGCGCGTCGTTGTCCTCATCGGTCCAGAGTCGGTACTCCCAGTCCGGGTGGAGGCGCTTCCAGCTCGCCTGGTACGGAGCGAGTGAGGAGGGGACCTGCTCGTTCTTCCATGTCTGGTGAATGATCCTAGGGAAGGTCACGCAGGGGCCGGTCTACCCCGAATAGCGTTGCATTGCACGGGAGTTTTGGAGCGGCGACGTCATATGGTAGCGCGAACGCTGGGGCTCGACTAACCCCACTCCTTGGACGCGACGGACAAGAGCCCCACGTTCCGACGAAACGTGATCGTTTACACCGTGGCCAGCGTCATGGGGAGCATGGTTCACCTGGCGCACTTGCTGTGGACCCACCTGCTCGATCAAGCGGACTACGGTCGTTTCGCGATCCTCGAGGGTGTGGTGTTCGGCTTTGCGACCGCGACGGTCACGCTCGCGCCCCAGCAATACGTGTTGGTGTACCTTCACAAGAAGCCACGCGCTGCGCTGGCGGGCGACCTCGGTGGGATGCTCGGCCTCTCGTTTGTCGTGGGAGGTTTGTCGACACTCGCAATCTTCGCCTTGCCAGACTCGTTCTTCGTGCTGGGCGTCGAAGCGATTCCACGCTGGGCGATTGCTGGAGTCATCGTTGCAGCGACGTTCTCTACCGCGCGCATGATGGCCCAGTCGATCAACGAGACGCAGAGTCAACCGACGCGCGCCGCCCTCTGGTCGGACTTCGTCGACGGCACGCGGCCCTTCATCGCCATCGCGCTCTTCTTCTGGCTCGGCTGGACTTGGGAAGCTCGCTGGGGAGGGCTGGTCTTGGCCCAACTGGGGGCAGGCGTGGCTGCGGTCTGGATCCTTTCGAGGCAAGGTTGGCTCAGGCGCGCGCCCTCACTCGCCTCGCTCGCCGAGCCCCTGCGATTTTCGCTCCCGATGATTCTCGCAGCGCTCGCGTACGTTGGATACCAGAGCGCCGATCGTCTCTACGTGGCGCTTTGGGGCGGAGTCGCCTCGGCGGGCCGCTACGAGGCGGCGTACCGCCTAGCGTTGCTCGTGAACACCGTGAATGTGATCACGCTCAAGTCGTTCAGTCCGTTGTTCTACTCGGCCTACGCGCGCGGCAGTCGCGAAGAGGCTGCCAAGCTGCTCCGCAGGACGAGCGTCCAAGCGGCGGTGTGGGTGGCGATCCTCGTGGTCCTGCTCCCGCTCATCGCGGTGTACACGCCGATCCTCGCGGAGTCGTATCGCGATTCGCGCGAGGTCATCCTCTCGATTCCCATTCTCGCTGCAGGACTCGGCTGTCTCGGGATCTCCTTTCTGTGGCAGGCCCCTCTGCTCGCGCGAGGCAAGACCAAAACCGTCTCGGCGATCGCCGTGCTGTCTGCCCTGGTCAACCTCGGTGTCGACGCGCTCCTGATCCCGAGCATGGGCGAAGTTGGCGCCGCCTGGGGAACGCTGATCGCCTTCGGTTTCATGCTCTCCGTCACAATGGGCGTGGTTTGGAGACGGCGTGCGACCGAGCTCAATTAACCCCTAAGGGTTGCGAAAGCCTCCTGGGCTGCTAGCTTGGGAGTTTGGGGGAACTGATGAATCGAGCACTCGCCGCTTCGGCGTTGTTGGTCGCGCTGGCACTTGGCTGTGAGTCCGGGGGCTCTGGGGAGAGCAGCGTGCGACTGCAAGATTTGCCGAGCATTTGCGGCGAGGAAGGCGCTCCGGAGGCCTGCGATACGGACTGCCTCAGCGACTCTGAGTGCGGTGCGGGGACGTTTTGCGACAGCGGCCTGTGCGACGCCGTGTGCACAGTCGAAGGCCAGCAGTGCGGCAGCACAGGCGAGTGCACCTCGAATGGGCGTTGCGTTCCCGTATTCGACGATGGCGATGTCGGCGTCGGCTCCGGCGACGGCGGGGTGTGCGCCCAGGTCGAGGTCAGCACCGGTCGAGTGATTCCAAACATCATGATGATCGTCGACCGCAGCGGCAGCATGCGGCGCGATTTCGAGGGCGATTGCCCGTTCCTCGGCGACGGGTGTCCCGGCTCCGGCACGCCCAACTCCGACTTCGATGAGTCGCGGTGGGAGTCGGTCGAAGATGCGCTGGTCGGAACCGACGGCCTCGTTCGCCGGTTGGATTCGGTCGCTCGTTTCGGCTTGGCGTTCTATTGGAAGCCGGGCGAGGACCCGCCTTCGATGACTGACGGCCAGATGTGCGCGAGTGTCGACGGCCCGGCCATCACCGAGAACCTCGACAACGCCAATTCCATTGCAGCCGCGTTCAGCGCGAACTCGCCTAGCGGCTACACACCCACCGCCGAGGCGATCGAAGCGGTGACCGAGTCCCTCGTCGCTGTGCCACCGCCGGCCGGGCCGACGGTGTACCTGCTCGCCACCGACGGCTTGCCCAACGGCTGCGACCAGGATGTGACCAGCATCGATCTCAACAACAGCGTTGCCGCGGTCGAGCGTGCGTTCGGTCTGGGCACCGAGACGTTCGTGTTGGGCGTGAACCACTACGACTCCCATCTTCAAGATCTGGCCAACGCTGGCCAAGGCGTCAGCTCGGGCGCCACCTTGTGGAAGGCCGACAGTGTGGCCGAGCTCGGCGCTGCTCTCGAGCAGATCGTCGTTCAGAACATCCCCTGTACGGTGAGTCTCACCGACGGCACCATCGATACGGCTACAGCGTGTGACGGCGAGGTCCGCTTGAACGGTGAAGTGCTGACTTGCATCGACCAGGCACGCGGCTGGCGCGCCGTCGACGGCAACACCGTGGAGCTCTTGGGCTCGGCGTGCACGGAGTGGCGAGGCGGCAACGCCACCTTGGAAGCGGTCTTCCCGTGCTACGTGCTCGTGCAGTGATTCCGTCGTGGTGAATGGGATCTCGTCCCCTGGGGACGAGATCGCCTCCAATCAACATTCGAGCACCTGGGTTCGTACGCCCAGCTTCGTCAGGACTTGCAGCAGGCTTTCGGGATCCAAGAAATGCGACTGGAAGTAGAAGCCCGGCTCGTGCGTGGCTTCCAGGTATTGAATTACGCAGGCCGCGACGGGAATCGCCGTGAACATGTAGGAATCCTCGTGTGAGAGTCGGATGGTCATCTTCCGTTCCGCTCCCTGGTGGATTCCGCGCGCTTCGACTTGCAGAACGGTGACATACGGCGGTTTGGCAAAGGCGCCCGCACTCCAGAAGAAGAAGCGGCCTGCGAGCCGTGTCAGCCAGCCGATGTTCATGCGCGCGATCAGCATGGTCAACGTGGTGGCGATGTTGTCGGTGAACCAGTCGAAGCCCGAGATGAAGAATCCGGTTTCTTCGAGCGAGGGGAGCTGCTCTGGCAGTGCCTCGAGCTCGTGCATGTACATCGGCATGCAGGTTTGACTGCCGATGCCTTCGCCAAAATCGAAAGCCATGCTGCCGAGCTTGGTCATTGGAATCCGTTC
>JBLYYU010000355.1:0-8810 GCA_048550275.1 Polyangiales bacterium | reverse complement strand
TGACGGCGCAGGTCTCGGGGCAACGTTCGACCGGCAGGGTGCCGTGGACGTACGGGAGCAGGTCGTCGAGCACCCAATCGGCGTATCGGAAACTGCCATCGTACCAGTTCTCCCAGAACCCGAACTCCCCGTCGGGAAGGACGAGGACGAACGGCGGCAAGCGGCCCGCGCTCACCTCTGCGTCGAGAGCCTGGCCGAGCGCGACCTCGTCGAAGGCCGTGTGATCGTCGCCGCCGCCGTGTAGGAACACGATGAGCGGAACGCGGCTGCCTTTCGGAATGTCCCGGGGAACGAACGCGGCGTAGTCCATCGGGCGGCCCATGGCCTGGCTGTGGATCGAACCCTGCCGAAGGTAGGCCTGTGGCTTGGCGCAGGCCGGAGCCAGGAGCAGGAGCGCGATCAACGAGCTGATCAGCGTCGTGATGCGGGCGCTCACCGGCCTAGAACTCCGCGCTCAGCTCGATCGGAGCGGTGCCCGCGTACGAGAAGACCGCGTCACGCCAACGAGGGGGGCCGAAGGCGCGGCGCGCGTTGCGCGAAGTGGTGTAGGGTTCGGAGGGAATACCGAAGAGCCTTCGGTCGAGCTGGTTGTCGCTGTCGAGGTCATGAAACACGGAGATCGCGTAGGACCCGGCGGGGATGCCACGGAACTCACAGCGCGCCTTGCGCTGCTCGTCGACATCGGACTTGGCGCCTTGAAAATATTCTGGACTCAGCCATTTCGATTCTTCGTGGTAGAGGCCGCAAAGCACTCGTCCGTCGCGAGATTTGGCGTCCGAGAGGACCAGGGTGATCGAGAGCGGGTCGTTCGGATTGGCCGTCGGCCGTTCGTCGGGCTTCGCGGCGGATGCGGAGAACGCGAGAGCCGCCGATGTGAAGGCGGCGAGGCTCGATTTGGCCCAGAATCGTCGGGTGATGCTCATGACTAGGAAAGGCTCGTCGGCGTCCGATCATAGCCGCCGCTCTGGTGCAGCGCGAGGGGGCTGCTGCGTCGCGCTCTGTGCTGTTCTCCTTGCTGTTCTTCTGGGCGGATGCACGGAAACCTGGGAGGAGCCGACAACAGGCCTGCGGGTCGAGGCGGTCGTCGTTCTCGGCAATCGCCCTCCGACCGATGCGCAGGGCGGGGTCATGGCCGAAACGGGACGTCGGGTGCGCCGCGGCGTCGAGCTCTTCGGGCGGGGGCACGCGCCCCTCATGGTGATGACAGGGGGGCCTGCGCCGCGGGGGGACGTCGAGGCCGAGGTCATGCGGGCCTTCGCGGTCGAGCTCGGCGTGCCGGGGGACTCGATCCGGATCGAAGGCGAATCCCGGGACACGATCGAGAACGCGCACTTAACGAAGCGCTTAATAAGTGCAGGAGGTGGACCAGGTCGCCGGCCTCGAATCATCTTGGTGACGTCGCCTTCGCACCTCCGGAGGGCGCGAGCGCTCTTCGAGTGTGCGGGCTTCGAGGTGTACCCGGCGGCGACCGAGCGGGCGCCCGGCTTCTTTCGACGAATCGGTGACGCTGCCCACGAGGCCGCCGCTGCCGTCTACTACCTGTTCATCGACGAGTGTGCGCGGGCGCGAGGGGACTAGTGCTCTACATTCCGATGGGAACCCGGACGCCGAAGAGCAGGGCGTGACTGTGTAGGAACCCCATGTAGACGACCGCGCCGACCGCGATCACGAGGAGGTCGCGCCAGAATGGAATCGGGCTGGTCGAGAGCTCCGCGCCGCGACGGTTGGCGGACCAGATGTCGAATACGGCAAAGACGCCGAAGCTTCCGAAGAGCAAGAGAGAGGCAAGGTCGCCGTTTGCCAAAAGGTGTACGGCCGCCCAGACCGTCACTCCCCAGAGCATGGGGTGCCGGGTGATTCGCTTCAGGTTGGTCGGGAAGAACGCCGCGACCAGAAGCGTCAACGCGACGGGCATGACGAGGACGGCGACGCGCGGCGCCCACAGGGGCGGGTTGTAGAGCGGCACGAAAGGCGCGCGGCCCATTCCGAGGACGATCAGGACGAAGCCCAGCAAGGAGACGAGAGAAAACAAGCCCCGGTACGCGCCGCTCCCGACGCGGTCGCGCAGTCGGTCGCGCAGCGACGGGAGAGAAGGCACGAGATGCGCGCCGATGAAGATGACGAGGCCCAGCAACAAGATGCTCATGGCGGCGGAGGATACACGACTGGGGCAGCGTTCCGATACGCCCATCGGCGCTCCAGGATTCCCGGGCTAACGGCGATTTTGGTGCGTCGCTGGTTTGCGATACCCTTGTAGAGCAGCCGCTGGCGGTTGGAGGGGGATATCGTGGGCAAGTTTTCTCGTACGTTTTCGTTGATGCGCGCATCCTGGGAGGTGCTGAAGCAGGACAAGGAGCTGCTCTTCTTCCCCTTGTTCTCGGCGATTGGTTGCGTGCTCGTGCTGGCTTCTTTCGCGTTGCCGATTCTGGCGACCACCGATCTTCAAGCGGCGGGCGAGAGCGCCGCGGCGGGCACGATGGAAGCGCTGAGCGCGTCCGACGGAAAGATCTCAGCCGATCAGGTCATGTACATGCTCGGCCTGTTCGCTTTCTACTGTTGCAACTACTTCGTGATCATCTTCTTCAACGCGGGCCTCATCGCCTGCGCCGAGATCCGAATGGAGGGCGGAGACCCGACGGTGGCGGACGGCCTTCGCGCGGCCTGGGCGCGCTTGCCCGCGATCCTCGGCTGGGCGCTCGTTGCGGCGACCGTGGGCCTAGCGCTCCGGATGATCGAAGAGCGTTCGAACTTGATCGGGAAGATCGTCGCCGGGCTGCTCGGGATGGCCTGGTCGATCACGAGCTTCCTGGTGGTCCCCATCCTCGTCATCGAAAACGAGGGCCCGGTGAGCGCGCTCAAGCGCTCGGTATCGATGCTCAAGCAGACTTGGGGCGAGCAGCTCATCGGCAACTTCAGCTTCGGATTGATTTTCATCCTCTTGGCGCTGCCGGGTGTTTTCCTGCTGGCGACGGGCTTCGTGGTCGGAAACACTCCGCTGATCGTCATGGCGATCCTCTTCTTCGTCGCGATTTCGCTCGCGCAGTCCGCGCTCCAGGGGATCTTTCAAGCCGCTCTCTATCTCTACGTGCGAGATGGAGAGGCGCCCGAGGGCTTCGAGACGGGTGATCTTCAAGCGTCGATCGGGCAGCGCTGAGTCAGCCGGCGAACGCGGGGCCTACTCGAACGACAGACGAATGCCGCCGGTGAACGTGTACTTGCCGTTCAGGGCTTTGAAATCGTCGGTCGCCGCGAAACGGGTGGCGAAGTAGATCGAAGCGGGCCCGGCCAGCACGCTCAGACCGGGGCCGCCGCCCACGCCGGTGACCGCCTCTCCGAGAGACTTGCCGAGGACTACGTCGAGCTCGGCGCTGATCGCGAGTAGCCGCACGAGCTTGATGTCGATGCCGTATGCGGATGCCCAGAGGAAAGGGCCCTCCGCGGACGTTTCGAGGATCGCTCCTTGCCGGGTGCGGAAGAGGGCGCGGTCCGCGAGCAGGTACGAGCCTTCGAGCGCTGGCGCGAAGCGGGTCCGGCGAATGCTGCGGCTCTCCTGAGCGCTCGGAAACCAGAGGCTGAGATCGGCGGCCAGCGAAAAGTCCCTGCGCATGAGGATTCGGTACCCGCCCCAGAGGAGGATGCCGTCGTCGCGGGCGCCTACGGGTGGGGTTCCTTTGCCATCGATCTGGAATGGGACCGCCACCCCAAGTCGCACGCGCCGCGCCAGCGTGAGCTCGCCTCCGAGCTGCACACGCCATTTCCCGATATTGGATTTCGGGTCTCCGATGTACGCGAGCGTGGCGAACGGGCCCGAACCCTCGCGCCGGTCATTCATCAAACCGAGGATGTTGGGGGAGAGCACCAGGCCGAGCGCTTCGTTCGGCGCGAAGTCGAGCCGCTCGGAGTCGATGACGTCGAAGCTGGCGGTCGCGAGCACGGCTTCGTCGCCCTCCGGGCCCGTGACCAGCTCGAGCGCGAGCTCATCGGGGCTTTCCTTCGTCGCGCTCAGTTTCATCGACGTCGTGTCGCCGATGGTCGAGACGTCTTCGAGGACGATGCCGTCGGGGACGCGGAACCGGGTCCCCTCGGGAAGCGGGAGCTCACTGTGGACGGACACGGAGATGCTCTGCGCTTCGGCGGCCCGGATGAAGGTTGGTGTGCTGTCCGGCCGGACGAGCTTCAAGGTCGGCTCGAGAACGGTGACCGCGACCTTTGGGGCCGCGGCGCCGTCGTCGCGAACGCAGTCGAGCTCGTATTGCCCGCCCTCGGTCAATGTGAACGATGCGGACTTCTCCTGGCCGCTCGTTCCGCAGACGAACCCGCTAGGCGAGACGACCTTGGTGCCGGTGAGAACCCGGGCGGGTGCAGGCGCCGCCTCGGCTGCTTTGGCGGTGTCGGGGCCCGCTCCATCAGTGGGGGCCTCGCCCGGTTCTTCGAGCCCGACCAAGTGCACGTGGAGCGCGTGCGGCTCCGACTGCGGGCTTTCGAACTTGCCTTCGTCGATGCTGGACACCCGCGCGAAGTAGCTCCCCTCGGGAAGGCGGTGAATCTCGAAGCTCGTCACCGAAGAAGGCACCTTCGTGGCGACGACGACTTCGCCGCCCTCACGACCTTCGGCGATTTCGATTCGGTACGACGCGGCGCCCTGCACGGGAGCCCAGGCGCCTCGAATCGAGCCACCTTCCGAGCGAATGCCGGTGAACATGTTCGCCAAGTCCGCGAGCCAGACGGGAGTCGGGGGCAGGGGCCGAGGCTTGCTCGGGCGCCGGTCGCCCTTGCGCGCCTTGGAGCCGAACCCGGGCTTCACGCTGACCGCTTGGCCCATCGCGACTTTGAACTGGGCTTCTCCACCTTCGTGGTTCGAGAGCAGGCTCGTCCCGTCGTCCTCGACGCTCACGACCGAGCTTCCGCCTTCGAGGCCGGCTTCCGCGGTGGGTGTCTTCACGTCCAGGCGGAACTCGCTCAGACGGCTTCGAAGGGTGCCGCGCTCGAGGCTCGCTTCGGTGGTCTTACGTCGCGCGTCGCGGTACACGCCGCCGTAGATGATGATGAGGGTGTTCTGCCGCATTTGGACGAGCGAGCCGTCCTCGAAGGTCACGTCGGCGGAGGCTCGTTCGAGCGTGTTGACGCGCCAGCCGCGGTAGAGCTCTTTGCCTTTGTTGGCGCGCTCCCAGGTCGGGTCCTTCGGTGCTCGGGCCTGGACCGTGCGGCGCACGTCGGTCAACTCGGCGTCGGGGCCCTGGTCGAGCGTGGGCATGATCAGGACTTTGCCGGGCACGAGGCGATGGGGGGTAGGGCCCATGCCGGGGTTGTGCTTGTGAATCACATCCCATCGTCGCTTGTTGCCGAACAGGCGCTCGGCGATGCCGGCGCAAGTGTCACCAGGCTGGATGACGTACTCGTAAGTCTTTTCGGTTTCGGAGCCCTGCGCCTCTGCTCCGGAGCCGACACTCGCCCCGAGGGCAAGCATCGTCATGATGGCGATCTTTCTAGTCGACATGCCCCACTACCCCTTTCGGACCGCCCGCCAGACCTTGCGCGCGAGGTCTTCGGGCGCGCAGGGTTGAATCACGACTTCGGATGCGCCGGCTCGCAACATGTCCGCGAGCCTCGCGATGTCTGAAGGGGCTGCGTCGCTCACGACGGGGAGCCCCGTGTCGGCCAAGGCCGCCACTCTTGGCGCGCTCGCGCCGGGAGCGAACACGGCCAGCATTCCGAGTGGAACGTCCGCCGGTTCGAGGTCGATGGCCACGGCGTCGATGCCGTTCGCGGCCAGGCCCACCTTCAGGTCTGGGTCCACGGGGCCGCAGACCGCGATCTTGATGTCCGAGCCGAACCAGAGGTCGCCGTCCATGGTCTGTCCTTCCGACTCGAGCGGCGGCGCCGACACCATTCGTGCCGGCCTGCCGAGAAGGCGTTCGCCTCCGTCTTCGCCCTTGCGCTGAGGTGCGCTCGGGTCGAGGGCGCGAAGCGCTTCGAAGACGGCGAGGGCGGAGGGACGGTCGGCGGGGGATTTCGCGAGCATCCGGAGAATGAGCTCGTCGAGAGCGCTCGGGATCTGGATTTCGGGAAACCGTTCACGGATCGGCACGGGCGCCACGAAGAGGTGCTGCGAGAGGATGACGGCGTTCTGCCCGTCGAAGGGGACGTTTGCGGTGAGCATTTCGTAGAGGACGCAGCCGAGCGAGTAGACGTCGCAGGCCGCGGTGAGCTTCAGGCCTCGCGCCTGCTCCGGCGACAGGTAGTCCGGAGTGCCAAGCCCCTCTCCGTGACGGGTCATGCGGCCCGCTTCCTCGCTTTCGAGGATGTACGCCAGCCCGAAGTCGACGACGACGGTTCGCTCTCCGTCGCGGGTTCGGTCGAGGATGATGTTCTCTGGCTTGAGGTCGCGGTGGATCAGGCTGATCGCGGCGGCCGAGGCCAGGACGTCGGCGACGTCCGCTGCGATTCGGCAGGCGCGTCGCACGCTGAGGGGCGGGAGATCGACGTCGACCAGGGAGCGGAGGCTCGAGCCGTCGAGCAACTCCATCGCCAGGTACATGGTGTTCTCGTGTCGGCCGAAGTCGTAGATGTCGACGGCGTTCGGATGGCGCAGGGCCGACGCGACTCGGGCTTCGCGCTCGAATCGTTTTCGCGCCATCGGCTTCGATGCTTCTTCGGGCGAGATGACCTTGATTGCGACCGCGCGGCCGAGGCCTAGCTGCTTGGCCGAGTAGACGGTTCCCATCCCGCCGGAGCCGATCTGGCGTTCGATCACGAACCGGTCGGCGATTTTGGTGCCGGGCCGGAGACCGCCGTAGCTCATCGCCCACCTCCGTTCACGTCCGCACCTCGAAGAGCTTGACGGGGTCGCGGCGGCCGACGAGCTGCCTCGGCCCGAGCGCCGAGTATTCGAACTCATCACCGGCCGAGTAACGCGTCGCGTGCGTGACCAGAATCTGTTGCGGGCGAGCGATCGACTCGAGCCGCGCGGCCACGTTCACGACATCGCCGATGGCCGTGTACTGCATGCGGGTCTCCGAGCCCACGTTGCCAACGACGGCTTGGCCCGAGTTGATCCCGATCGCGAGCTCGACGGTGACCCCGAACTTCTGGCGCCAGCCCTGATTGCCGGCCTCGAGCCAACGCATCATGTCTTCGGCGGCAGCGATGGCTCGGGCTGCGTGGTCCGACTGAAGCTGGGGCGCGCCCCAGATGGCCATGACCGAGTCTCCGATGAACTTGTCGACGGTGCCGTCGTATCGGAAGACGATTTCGGTCAGGATGGTGAAGAGCTCGTTCAGCAGGCCGACCGTGTCCTCGGCGGCGAGCGAATCTGCGATGGGCGTGAAGGCGACGACGTCGGCGAAAAGCACCGAGATGTCGCGCCGCTCTCCGCCGAGCGCCATGTCCTGCTCGCGGCGAACCACCCGGTCGACCAGGTCCGGGTCGAGATAGCGGCGAAGGTCTCGGCGAATTGCCTCCTCCTCGCGAATTCGCTCTTCACTTGCCTGCAAATCGGCCGCCGCGGAGCTGAGCACGTCACCAAGGACTGCGAGCTCGTCCCTGGTATTCACGGTGACGCGACGATCGAAGCGGCGTGCGGCCAGGTCGCCTGCAAAAACCGAAAGCTGCTGGATGGGTCGTGTGATTTGCCGGGCCACGGCGAAGGCGACCATCAGGGCGATGATGATCGCGATGAGGCTGACCACGAAGACGACCCGGCGCATGGTGTTGACCGACGCGTAGGCGAAGTCTCGCGGAATCTGAGTGACGATGGCCCAGGGGCGGGATTGCAGGCCGCTCACGGTTCCGACCATTTCGGTTCCGTCGCTCTCGAGGTACTCGCCGGACTTGACCATCGCGCCTGTGAACCGGGTAGTCTCGATGCCTTTGAGAGCACCGGCCCCGCGTGCCGACCTGAGCGCGCGCGACTGCTCGGCGTCGGCGTGCGCCAGAATCTGCATTTGGTCGTCGATGACGAAGAGGGAGCCGGGCATCCCTTCAAAGCGCTCGACGGACAGCTGCTCGACGCGCTGCTGGACGCGTTCGAGCGACACCAAGCTGCCAACGAAGCCGGTGATTTGGTCCGCGCTACGGATCGGCAAAACGACCAGAACTCGCGGGCTCGGATCGCCCGGCACCGCTGCCGACGTTACGACGTTTTCGGAGGCGGCGGCTGCCCGGATGTCCTCGGAGAGCTTTTCGGGAGGTTTGACCTCGCGCGCGCCGGCTTCCCGAATGATGTCGACTAAATCGCCGTTGCGAGCGTAGACCCCGGCGTGGTCGACCGCTTCGTGCGCCGCCACGAGGTTGATCGCCAGCTCCACGGCAACCGATTCGGGCAGGTCCACATTCGTCAGAACGCGCCCCACGGTCTCTAGCCCGTTTTCCGCGTCACCGAGCTCCGACTCGATGGTGCGCGCGAGGTCACCGGCGACCGAGAGCTGGTACTCGCGAGTCATCGTGCGAACCGTTTCGCTCGCCTTGCTCATCAGCGCGACCCCCAACGCCGTCAACGGAACGACTGTCAGCAGTGCGCCAAGGATCGTCAGCTTCGTGCGGAACGGAATTGCCGCAGGTGCCCCCATGTAATTTCAATAACATACCAGCTCGCGGGGAGCACAAAGCCGCCAGGTGTTCAGGTGCCATCGAGAGCTGCCGGAGCGGGGCTCGTCGGGCGAATCAGAGAAACAGCTCGAAGAAGGCGGTGTAGATCAGGCTCGCCATGGTCAGGCTGAGGAGAGTCGCCGGGATGCCCGCGCGGAGCCAGATCCTGGGCGTGATGCGGGCCCCCTCGATGCCGCAGCTCTCGGACTCGCTCACGACGATGA
>JBLYYU010000354.1:0-2540 GCA_048550275.1 Polyangiales bacterium | reverse complement strand
GCCTCCCGCCCAATCGCTGTGCCGCGCATCGCGAGCCGTTCTCCTATGTTCATGGAGATAGGCGCATTTGGATCTGTTGACGGAGACGGGTGTCGCTGGGGCGCTGTCACACTCGGCGCCACCGGCCCAAGCTGCACGGTCCAACTTTACAACCCGTAACCCCTTACCATCATCCACTCGGTGTGCGTTGACGACCGTTCACCGATCGGTTTGGGCGATTCGCTCGATAGGTCGTCGTTGTTGTTGGACCTCGTGGTACGTGCGGGGCAATGGCACAGACGCAAGCAGTCAAGACGTTCTACACGGACAACCAGAAACGCGAACGGGTGGGACACACTATTCGCGAGTACATGGGGTTCTTCGACGAGTCGAACGGGGGCGGGGTCGAGGCGCGTAAGGCGCAGTACACGACCATGATCAACAACTACTACGACGTGGTGACCGACTTTTACGAGCACGGTTGGGGACAGTCGTTTCACTTTGCGGCGCGGGCGAGGGGCGAGTCGTTCGAGGCGTCGCTGGCTCGGGCCGAGCAGTATCTGGCGCTTCGCCTCGGCTTGAAGCCCGGGATGAAGGCGCTCGACGTCGGCTGCGGTGTGGGCGGCCCGATGCGGTCGATCGCCCGTTTCTCAGGCGCATCGATCGAAGGCGTGAACAATAACGATTACCAGCTCGAGAAGGTTCGAAGCCACAACGAGGAGGCTGGGCTCGGCCATCTGTGCTCCGGGTTCAAGGGCGACTTCATGAAGCTCGGCGTCCCGGATCGGTTCTACGACGCGGCGTACCAGATCGAAGCGACCTGCCACGCCCCCGACAAGGCCGGTGCATTCTCGGAGATTCACCGCGTGCTCAAGCCCGGCGCCCTGTTCGCCGGCTACGAGTGGTGCATGACGGATCGGTTCGACCCGAATGACGCGGAGCACCAGGAGATCAAGAGCGAGATCGAGACGGGCGACAGCCTTCCCGATATCGCGAGCATCCCCGAAACGATTCAGGCGCTCGAAACCGCCGGCTTTGAAGTGCTCGATCACTTCGACGCGGCCAAGACGAGCGACCCGGAAACCCCGTGGTACCTCCCGTTGCTTGGCGAATCCTCGAGCCTCTTGGGGCTTCGTCGTGGGCGGCTCGGCCGGCGCATTGCTCGGCGCACGATTGGCGGTCTCGAAGCCCTGCGCATCGCGCCCAAGGGCTCGAAGGAAGTCAGCATGATGCTCGGCCGAGCCGCAGAGGGCCTCATCGCAGGCGGTGAAGCGGGGATCTTCACCCCGAGCTACTTCTTCGTCGCGCAGCGCAAGGCGTGAGGGAGGCCTTCGAGGCGGCCGAAGTTCGGTCGGCCCGTGAAGCGACGTACCCGCCTCCCTACCCAGAGGCCTGGTACGTCGTCGCGCGGAGCGAGGACGTCGCGGATCAGCCCGTGCAGGCACGGTTCGCGGGGAACGACGTCGTCTTGTTTCGCGATCGTGGACGAAAAGTCCGGGCGATCAGCTCGTACTGTCCGCACATGGGCGCGAATCTCGCGGACGGCGCCGTCCGGGATGGCTGCATCGAGTGCCCATTCCACAACTGGCGGTTCGACGGTGAAGGCCGCGTCGCGCAAATGCCCAACGGCCAGCGCCCGGAGCCACGACACCGCACCAAGGCTTGGGCCGTCGAAGAGCTTCACGGATGGGTCTGCGTCTATCATCGATACGCCGAACCCGAGATCGGTCCGACTCCCGCGCCTCGCTATCGTCCGGAGCGCGTCGCGGAGATCGACGACGGGGAGCTCCGCTTTCGCGGCGAGCACGACGCGGGCATCGTGCACATGCATCTGCTCGAGTTCGTGGAGAACAGCGTCGACTTCCAGCACTTCGCCCCCGTTCACGGAGCGCTACGCATCCCGTGGACGAGTGTTCCGGTGCCCGGAATGCGAATCGAGCACGAGGCGACTTGGCGACGCGACGAACGCGAGCCGCACGTCTCGTGGTTCGAGAACAGCGCCAAGCTCGCGTTCCGCGGGAAGGAGATTCCCCGCTCGGGCGCAGTGGCCCTCGTCCGGCTCGAAGGTCCGGGCGGCATCGTTCGTTTCGATTTCAGCCTGAATGCCAAACCCGGCCGCATCATCATGTTCCAGAGCCACACCCCGATCGCCCCGCTCATTCAGCGGGTCCGCTTCCGGTGGTTCAGTGATTCGCGGATCTCGAAGCTCCAAGCTGCGTTCATCGTTGGGAACTGGGTTTCTCAGTGGAGGCAGGACATCGGGATTTGGGAGCGAAAGATCTACCAAAAGACGCCGCTTCTTTCGCGAGCGGACGGGCCGGTGCATCAACTACGCAAGTGGTACGCACAGTTCTACCGCGACACGCTGCCACGTCCCGGTCAGGCGTAGACGGGGCGCGGGGGGGCGGTGGCCACGGGTCATCGGAGAACGGCTCGCGACGCACGTGCTCGCGGTTGGGGCCCGCTCGGCCGTTTCCATACGGCTCTCTACGTCTTGCCTCCCGCCCAATCGCTGTGCCGCGCATCGCGAGCCGTTCTCCTATGTACATGTAGACAGGGGG
>JBLYYU010000353.1:0-7267 GCA_048550275.1 Polyangiales bacterium | reverse complement strand
CGCGGTTTGGACTCCGGTTTTCAGAGCGGCGCCGATTCCACGGTTGGTCTCGTGCCGGACCAACTGATGTGGCGATCCGGCCAGGGCTTTCGAGGCTTCTGCGGAGGTCCCATCTGTCGAGCCGTCGTCGACGAACACGATTTCGGCCGAAGGCTCATGGATCGATAGCCATTCGCGCAACTCGAGCAAGACCGGCGCGATGTTCGCCTCTTCGTTGAACGCGAAGAGAATGACGCTCAGCTCTGGACCATTCATTCGGGCCGCTCCCTGATGACTCTTGCGGGAACGCCGACCGCGACGCTGTACGCCGGCACGTCTTCGGCGACCACAGCGCCGGCACCGATTTGGGCCCCTCGTCCGATTCGCACGCCGGGAAGTACGGTCGCGCCGACGCCCAAATCGCAATCGTCTTCGATGACGACCGGAGCGAGATCAATCGGCGAGCTCAGGATCGGCACGCCGCGGCCCGCTTCGCCATGTGACGAAGTGATGATGCGGACTGCAGGCCCGATGCCGACCCGAGCGCCAATGTCGATGCCGCCCGCGCTGTGCAGAAAGCACTGCTGCCCGATCCAAGTCTCGTCTCCGATGCGCATCGCGTTCTTGTAATACCCTTTGAGAATGGCCTGATGTCCTATGTAGACGTTTGTGCCGAGCTCGATGGTCTCTGGGTGAAACACGAGGACGCCGGCTTCGAAGACGCAATCCGCCCCACAACGCGCGAACTGATCAGCGTGAAAGGAGCCGTCCCCGTGACTGCGATGACGCATCGCTCACAGGCTAGCAGGAGAGCTGGGCGAGGCTGCAATCTTCGGCGCAACCGGGCCCATCAGCTCCGAGAGCCGGGCGAGCTCTTGCGCGAGCGCGGTTGCTCCTGTCGCCTTCGCGATGGTCGACGCGTAGTGGAGATTCTGGGCCGGGTGCCCCAGGGCGGAGGCCGGCTCGTACACCGGCGCTGAAATCGAGAGCCGTTCCGTTCGTGTGGGGACGGACGACAGTGCCTCCTCCGTGAATCCGTCGAGGCGGGGGACACCGGCGAGTAGCGTGGAGATGGCGATTCGGGGGAATCCCTGAACGAAAAGGTCGTGGCCCCGATCGAATGCGACGAGCGCGATGAGCCCGTCGGTCCCAGGTGAGCCGTCTCGAAGCTCCGACAGGGCGACGCTCGCGTAGCGCGAGAGCTCCGGTTCGTGGGCGCTGTGTGCGCAGCGGGTTCGAACGTCGAGCATCCAGTCGCTCGGACACGTTGGCAGGCCGAGCTGATCGGCGAGCTCGGCACGAGCGACTTGAACGGGTCGTCCTGCGTTCGCCTCTAGGAAGCGGCGCACACGCGCGTTGCGACCGCCAGGGCCCCGGAGCTCGAAGAGCTGGAGGCCGGGGTGACGGCGGTAGAGCTGGTCCCAGTACCAAGTCGACGAGGCGAGACCGTGCGCGAGGAGGATCACGTCCGGGCGAAGCCCGCTGCGCTCCTGCAGATACCACATCGGCGCGATCCAATGATCGCGGTCCACGATCACGATGGCGTCGAGGGGCGCCGTGCGAAGCGCTTCTCGGGCGATGTCCGCGCTGAACGTGTCGCGGTGACGAGTGCGATTATACGGAGCGGGCGGCACGACCATGACGAACAGGAGAAGCGCAACCAGCGCGACAGGCAGCCAGGCCATCTTGTATTCGCCCAGATATGCAGCGAGCAGGCCAACGCCCGCGGCTCCGAGCCACACGGGAGTCGCGAGATAGCCGTTGTAGTCGAGAACGTCGGGCGCGAAGACGCTGTTCCGAGCGATGAACGCGACGAAGAAGATCCAAGTTGCGTTGAAGAAGAACCGGCCGAGCCCGCGCTTGCGTGCGTAGAGGGCGTAGCCAGCGAATCCCGCAAAGAGCAATGCGAAGACGCCGTTTCCAAGCGACCAGAAAAACAGGTCGACGACATGCGACCACCATTCGGACCAACTGCCGACTCCCCTCGACGCGAAGTCCGAAGCCGTGAAGTAGCGAACGATGGACTCCAGGTCGGTCGGCGCGCCCCAAACGACCACATCCTTCCGCCGGGCGACGATCAAGACATAGAGATACAATGTCGAGCCCAGTAGGCCGCCGGAGAACATGGTGCGCGGCGCGCGGCGCGGGATCTCATCGCGAGCGATGCCCATCAACAAGCGCGGCGTCATCGCGAAAGCTACGCCAAACGCGCAAACGACGTTGGCGCTGGCCGCAAGGCCGAGAGCCAGGCCGGTGGCGAAATAGGATTGTGCGCGCGTGTCTTCGTCGAGAATCGCGCTTGCGAACCGTGCTGCCGCCCAGAGGGCGAAAAAGACGGCCAGCGGGTAGACCTCGATTCGCGTCGACGGTTCCCAGAGCGCGGGGTGCATTCCAAGAAGGGCGATGGTCGGGGCGATGAAGCGAGTGTCGCCTTCGGGGCAGTCGGAGTCGGGGCGAATCAGGGTCTCCGCGAAGCTGGTCGCGGGAATCAGGGTGAGGGCGCCGAAGAACGCCGAGAGGCCGTTGAGGGCCAGGAGCGAGTCGACACCGGGAATGTGGCTTACCACGGCCCCCAAGATTGTGTGCAGGGGCTGCCCAAGCGGGTGCCCGAGCCCGAGTTGCTCTGCCACCATGGCAAGCTCCGGGCTGTCGTACATCGACAGGCTTCGGCACATCGTCGCGAGATAGAAGGCGAAAAGAGCCGCGGCCGAAGCGAGAGTGATCCGGCGAGAGCGAACGGGTAGGCCGAGAAGGCGCTTACTCACGGTCCGTCCCCGAAAGCGGAACGAGCAAATTGATGATGCCGCCGATGCCGGCTGTGAGAAGCTGGACCGCCCAGAAGCTGAGTGAGGCGGCATACGCGCTTGCTTCGGGCACGCCGACGGTTCCGTAGAGCGTAGCGAAGGCGGCTTCGCGAATCCCTGCCCCCCCGACGGTGAACGGGAAGAACGCGGACGCGCTGATCAACGGCATGACCACGGCGGACTGTGCGAATGTCACCGAGGGTTCGAGCGAATGCATGATCGCGTGACCGGCCACGATGTTGATGAAGTGGATGATCAGCGACAGACCGACTGCGAGCAGGAAAGGACCGACAGCGTAGAGCCGCGGCAGCGCGCGAAGGGGCTTCCCGAGCTTCGGCGGAAGGAGAGGGGCGAGCCGCGGTGCGATCGCGATGCCGATCAAGGCTGCCGCGGCCGCGCCGAGCCCGAGCGTTGCCCAGAGCCCGACGCCGTCGATGCCGGGGATCGGTTGGATGAGATAGGCGCCCGTCGCAAGGACCAGTAGCGCGGATACCCCGATGACTCGCTCGATGAAGACGACCGCCACTCCACTCGTGGCGCTCGCCAGGTCGAGGTCGCCAAAGGCTTTTCGGCCGGCAACACCGCGGATCACGTCACCGCCTACGCCGCCCGGAGCGTACGTGTTGTAGAAGTGGCCCACGAAGTACAGGTGAGCGACGCGGGGCCAGGACGGGAGATCGATCGCCCCGTAGGCTCGCAGCAAGAGCCGCCAGCGGATCATGCCGCAGAGCAGTCCCATCATGACCACGGCAATGGAGGTCAGGGCGGCGCCTGCCGACAGCCGCTGAAAAGCGTTCAGCACATCGCGCGGCTCGACGCGACTCGCTAGGTACGCGACCGCGGCGATCGTGACCGTGATTCGGCCCCATCTCAGGTAGCGCCGGCGCTTCTCGCCGCTGGCGCTTCGTGCTTCCCCCTTGTCGAGCATCTCAGTCACTCAAGCCTAACGCGTCCGTCACCTCTTTGAGCAGTTCTGGCGCTCGCGCTTCGACGAGCTCCTGGAGGGAAGGTAGGTATTCGGCGACCTCGCCCGATTGGGCATCGAGGACTTGGAGGGAAGGGCGGTGGCGCAGCGTGTCGCGCAGCCTGGCCAACACGAACGGAGGGTCCGCATAGTCGCGTGGGGCCCCCCAGCGGCTCAGCCGGCCTCGCAGCTTCGTATACGCTAGACCGGCGTCTTTCCACTCGAGGAGCTCGCCTGCCTGGACGTCGAGTGCAGAGAGGTAGCCATCGATGTGTTCTTGTTCTCGAACCAACCAGCCGTCGAGGAACATCTCCGCGCCGATGTGGCCGACTGCGCGCGCCGTGCCGCGTCGCACACCGGCCTCAGTCAGGCAGTCCAGAGCTCGTGAGCAGAGGGCGAGAAAGCTGGGGGCGTGATGAAACGCCTCGTCGGTTCGGTGATGGAGATCGATCCCGCGCTGGATATCGCGGTCGCGAACTCCGAGGAGAGGGACCCCGACCATGGCCTCGAAGTCGGGCAGCATGCTACCGAGCACGTGTCCGGCGCGGCGGTCCGCTCGGCTCGCGACGACCGCATGTCCAAAGAAGTTCAACGCCCTAGCTCCCTTGCGATTCGCTGGAGCCCGCCGGGTGCGCGGAGCTCGGCGCTTTCGCTGCGCCAGCTTACACCGGGCTCGCTCTTGAACCACGTTCGCTGACGTCGGGCGTACACGCGGGTCGATTTCACGATCTTCCGTAGGGTTTCATCGAGCGGCACCCCATCGCGAACATGCTCGAGCACTTCCCGATAGCCAACGCTTCGGAGCGGGCGGAGCTCGTCTCCCCAGCGTGACCGGAGTGTCCGCACTTCGTCAGCCCAGCCGCTCTCGAGCATCCGTTTCGTACGAGAAGCGATGATGGTGCCGTGCGCTTCGCGCTCCATGTCCAGAACGACGAACGAGGCTCGATAGCGAGGCTCTCCGAGGGCGTGCACTTCACGGAGCGTGCCGAGCGGCGTGCCCGTCTGCTCATAGACCTCGAGCGCGCGGACGATTCGAAGGCTGTCGTTCGGATGAACAGCCCCGGCTGAGATTGGATCGACCGCGGCGAGGCGTGTGTGGAGGGCCGGTGCGCCGCGTTCGGCAGCCTCCGTCTCCAGGCGAGCTCGGATTTCTTGGTCGACCGGGGGGACCTCGACGAGGCCGCGAACGAGTGCGCGAATCCAGAGACCTGTTCCGCCGACGACGATGGGGAGCTTCGATCGGCTGACCATATCGGCGATTGCGGCGTCCGCGAGCTTCGCATACGCGACGGCGTCCACCTCTTCGTTTGGGTCGATCGCATCGATGAGGTGGTGAACCATGCCGCCGAGCTCGTCCTGCGCCGGCTTCGCGGAGCCGATGTCGAAGCCGCGGTACACTTGAACGCTGTCCGCGCCCACGAGCTCACCGTCTAGGTGACGCGCGACCTCGATGGCAGCGGCGGTCTTGCCAGTCGCGGTAGGCCCCGCGATGACTACGATGGGCTGCAGTTGCTCAGTCAACGGCGCTCTCCGCGACCCCTGCAGAAAGGGGCGCCTCGCCGAGGACGCAAGGGCGCTGGCTTTCGAGGCCTGCCCGAATCTTCGCCACGATTCCCTCGGCTGTTGCTGTGTCGAGAGGCTCTCCGTTCGCGATGGCGGCCCGCCGAGCCAGGGCGTGAAGGGCGGGGTCCAGCGACTCGCCCTCGAGGTAGAGAGCCGCGAGCGCCACTTCGAACAGGTCGGCGGCCCGGGCGTCGGCGACGAGCGCAGGCACCGCTCGGATGACGTACGAGCCTGCGCCGAGCTCCGACCAGTCGAAGCCGAGCAAGCGGAGGCGGGTCTCTTGTTTCGCGATCGAGTCGGAAGCGGCCGGGCTGAGCTCGAGTCGATCCGGGAAGAGCAGGTTCTGGTGTGGAAGCGCCCCCGAGCTAGCGGCGTTTCGTAGGGCGTCGTAACGCCCGAGGGCGTCTGCCTGTTCGCGGTCCAGCAAGAGGACGCGATCTTCGGCCTCGCAAACCAGTACCCGGTCTCGAACTTGGGCGATGAGGCGGAGTCCGTTCCCGCGCCGAACCTCGTACCGGCTGGCGTCTTGGGCGACGGCCGGCGGTAACGATGCTGGGCCCCTCGGCGCCTCGCTGTCGACCATGGGTCCGGAGGTCCCGATACGCGCTTCCCAGTATGAGTCGCCGGCAGGACTAACCGGTAGCCGGGCTGCGAGCATTCGGGTCACGAGGTCGACCAACTCGGCGGTCCGTTTGAAGCGAACCTCGGATTTCTGCGGATGCGCGTTCACATCCACGTCTTCGGCGGGAAGCCGAAGCGAGACGATGCCCCGAGGGTAGTGGCCTGGTGGCAATTGGTTGCCGTATGCGAACGCGATCGCGCGCGCGAGCCGTCGGTCGCTGATCGGCCGACCGTTCACGAAGAGGAAGAGGTGGCGGGCCCCGGCGCGTGCGTGTTCGACCGGCGCGAGCACCGCATCGAGGACCAGTCCGTCTCGTTCGGCGTGAATCTCCTGGAGCGCGAGGTCGCCGAACACCTGATACGCCCGCTCGGACAAGGTCTTGGCCGAAAGGTAGCGGCGCACTGTCCTGCCGTCCGATGACACGACCAGCCTCAGCTCCGGGTGGCTGAGGGCGACCCGCTGACAAACCTCGAAGATGCGTGAGCTTTCGGTCTGACGTGCCCGAAGGAACTTCTTTCTTGCGGGGACGTTGAAGAAGAGGTCGTTGACCTCGACGGTGGTTCCAGGCGGGCAGCCAGCTGTCTTGACCTCGCGCAACTCTCCGCCCTCGACCTCGATTCGAGTGCCTTCGAGTGAGTCCTTGGGACGGGTCGTGATCGTCATCTTCGAGACGGACCCGATCGAGGGAAGGGCCTCGCCCCGAAACCCGAGAGTCGAAACCTGGACCAGATCCTCGAAGGTGGCGATCTTGCTGGTCGCGTGCCGTTGGATACTGAGTCGCGCGTCCTCAGCCGACATGCCGATCCCGTCGTCCGTTACTCGTACCTGACCCCGGCCTCCGTCTTCCACTGCCACGGTAATCGCCGTCGCTCCGGCGTCGATGGCGTTCTCGAGCAGCTCTTTTACGAGGTTCGCCGGCCGCTCGATGACCTCGCCAGCAGCGATTTGGTCGATCAGCGTTTCGTCGAGCAATCGTACGGTTGGGCTCACCGCCTGCGCCTATCAAAGCTGGTTTGGATTGCAACGAGCAGCCCCAGCCGGCCCCGCCTACGTTGACCCTCCATTAATGGCGATGCTACCGTGATTTCTGGGGAGTTAATAGGGAATTCGCCATCATGAAGGTATGTCCCGCGTGCAGGATTGACTACGGGGGCGGGGAGGTGTTCTGCCCCGTCGACGCTACGCGTCTCGTGACCACGTCCGAGATGAGCGGTAGCCCCCTCGATCCGAACGACCCGCTCATCGGAAACGTCCTCGCGGGCCGCTATCTGGTGAAGAACCGGATCGGCGAAGGTGGCATGGGCTTGGTGTACGAAGGCCTTCATCGAGACATCG
>JBLYYU010000352.1:0-4731 GCA_048550275.1 Polyangiales bacterium | reverse complement strand
CGGCGGCTAGCGTATTGCCCTGACGCGCGGTCTTCACCCTCGCGAGTTGCTTGATGCCGAAAATGAACAGAACCGTGGACAGCAGATAGATGATCGGGACCACGGTGGAACGCATGATCTCTTGACTCATTTGCTGACCGCCTCTCGGCCTTGCGTCGCGACGTTCTCAGCACCGGGCTTGAGAGCCTTTGGCTTCTTCTTCTTGCCGCCAAACATACGCAGCATCCGGTCGGTCACCAGGAATCCGCCCACGACGTTGATGGTCGCGGTGACGATGGCGAGCGCGCCGAGAATGTTGGCCACCGTCGGCGGAGCGGTCGTCGCGGCGGCGACGGCGCCGACCACGGTGATGCCACTGATGGCGTTCGCGCCGCTCATCAGTGGGGTATGCAGGGTCGGCGGCACCTTGGTGATCATCTCGAAGCCGACGAAGCTAGCGAGCACGAACACGTAGATGCCTATGAGCAGGGGTCCCAGAGTCACGGTCGGTCTCCTTTCCTAGAGAGCCTCGGCGGTCGGCTTGTGCCGGACTTCGCCGTTGTGGGTGAGGAGGGCGCCGTCGAGGATCTCGTCCTCGAGGTCCAAAACGACCTCTCCGTCCGACAGCGTGCCGAGCAGGAGAGCCTGGATATTGCGGGAGTAGAGCAAGCTTGCATCGGCCGGCGTCGCAGCGGGCAGATTGGGGTGGCCGACGATAGTCACGCCGTGCTCGACTACCATTTCGCCGCTCTTGCTGAGTTCACAGTTGCCGCCTTGCTCGACGGCGAGGTCGATGATGACCGCGCCTTCACGCATCTCCTCGACCATGTCCTTGGTGATGAGCTTCGGGGCCGGGCGTCCCGGGACGAGCGCCGTCGTGATCACAGCGTCAGCCGCGACGATCTTCTGACGGACGATCGCCTGCTGCGCCTTGAGCTGCTCCGGCGTCAGCTCTCGCGCGTAGCCACCTTCGCCTTCGCCGCTCTCGTCCATGGGGAAGTCGATGAAGCGGCCGCCAAGGGACTCGACCTGCTCTTTGACGGCGGGCCGGATATCCGAAACCTCCACCACGGCTCCGAGCCGTCGCGCCGTGGCAATGGCCTGAAGTCCGGCCACGCCGGCGCCCATGATGACGATTTTTGCTGGCTGAATCGTACCTGCAGCGGTCATGAGCAGGGGGAAGTACTTGTCGAGGTAGGTCGCCGCCATCAGAACGGCCTGGTAGCCCGAAATGGAGGCCTGCGAGCTCAGCGCGTCCATCGACTGGGCACGGCTGATGCGCGGCACGAGCTCCATCGCGATCGTGCTGATCTTCCGATCTCGAAGAATCCGTACCGAATCGAGGTTCCTGTGCTGGGACATGAACCCGATCAGCAGTGCCCCCTCCTTGATTTTGGACGCTTCCGCCGGTGTGATGGGGTAGACGCGGAACACGATGTCGGCGCTTCCCCAGGCGGCTTCGGCCTCGGCTCCAGAGACGACCTTGGCGCCCGCCTGGCGGTAGTGCTCATCGGTGAAGTGGGCGAGCTTGCCCGCTTCGCTTTCCACGACGACCTCGAAGCCCTCTTTGACGTAGCGCTTCGTTGTCTCCGGGGTACAGGCGACCCGAGTCTCACCTTCGGTGATTTCCTTGGGTACGAAAACCTGAGGCATTTCTTCCTCCTGAGCGGGTCGCATCATGAAGCAAACCCGATTGAAACAGTCAACAACCGGCTACCCGCGTCCGGGTTGTTAGTGGCGATCTAGGGTCATGTCCAGCAGCCGTCGAAAAACCCATCGGCGCACCTTTTGCGTTTCGGTGGAGCCTGCTAGATCCGGCGCGCCACGCAGAGAGGACAGCAGTATGGGGAATCCCGCGAAGCTCGACGAGCTCGCCATCAAGACGATTCGGGGCCTGAGCATGGACGCAGTCCAAGCGGCGAATTCGGGCCACCCCGGGACGCCGATGGCGCTCGCGCCTCTGGGCTGGGCGCTGTTTTCCAAACTGCGCCGCCACGATCCGGCCAATCCGAACTGGCCCGACCGCGACCGCTTCGTCCTGTCCTGCGGCCACGCCTCGATGCTGCAGTATTCGCTGCTCCACTTGAGCGGCTACGGGGTCTCCTTGCAGGACATCCGCAACTTCCGGCAGTGGGGAAGCCTCACGCCCGGACACCCCGAGTCGCACGTCACGCCGGGCGTCGAAACCACGACCGGCCCGCTCGGGCAGGGTGTTGGCAACGGTGTCGGGATGGCGATGGCGGAGCGGCACCTGGCGGCCCGCTTCAACAAGCCTGGGCACGTGCTTTTCGACCACCGTACCTGGGTGATCGCATCGGACGGCGACATCATGGAAGGCGTCGCGTCGGAGGCCGCGTCTCTGGCGGGCCACCTTCGGCTCGGCAAGCTCACCGTTTTCTGGGACGACAACGAGATCACGATCGATGGCAGAACCGACCTGACGTTCAGCGAAGATGTCTTGGGGCGCTTCGCATCGTTCGGCTGGCATACGGAAAGCGTCGAGGACGGCAACGACGTTCAAGCGATCGTCGCCGCGTCGAAGGCCGCAGCCGCAGACGAACGGCCGAGCTTCATCCGCGTGCGCACCATCATCGGCGATCCGGCGCCGAACAAGCGAGACACTTCTGGGGCCCACGGAGCGCCGCTCGGCGAGGACGAGATCATCGCCACCAAGCAGGTGATGGAGTGGCCGACGGAGCCGTTCTTCGTCCCAGATGAGCTCGCAGCCGCTGCCGAGTCGATTCGAGAGCGTGGCGCGAAGGGCCATGCCGCCTGGCAAGCGCAGCTCGCAGGCTATCGCTCGGAGTTCCCAGAAGACGCCAGGGAGCTCGATGCCGCTCTCTCGGGCGAGCTCCCCGAAGGATGGGACGCCGACCTTCCGGTTTTCGACGCGGACCCCAAAGGAACCGCGACGAGAAAGGCGAGCGGTGCGGTGCTCAACGCGATCGCGTCCAAGATTGGCGGGCTCGTGGGTGGCTCGGCCGATCTTGCCGGTTCGAACAACAGCCAGATGAAGGGGCTCGCCGGGTTCCTGCCTGGCGCCGACGGAATCCCGCGCAACGTCGACTGGGGCATTCGCGAGCACGGCATGGGCGCTTCGATGAACGGCATGGCGCTTCACGGCGGCGTGATCCCGTATGGCGCGACGTTCCTGGTCTTCAGCGACTACATGCGGCCCTCGATTCGGCTCGCGGCGCTGATGAAGCTACACACACGTTACATCTACACGCACGACAGCATCGGGCTCGGCGAAGACGGGCCGACGCACCAGCCCGTCGAGCACCTCGCCGCCCTTCGTTCCATTCCCAACCTCGCCGTGCTCCGACCAGCGGACGCGAACGAGGTTCGCGAGTGCTGGAAGGCAGCAATGGAATGGGACGGCCCGGCCGCGCTGGCCCTGACCCGCCAGAATGTGCCGGTCCTCGACCGGAGCACGCTTGCGTGCGCGGAGAAGGCCAAACGCGGTGCCTACGCACTCCGTGAAGCAGGTGGCGGCGGTCCCGACGTGATCCTCGTCGCGACCGGCAGCGAGGTTGAAATCGCTCTCGCCGCCGCCGACACCCTAGAGCAGGATGGTGCGGCCGTTCGCGTCGTTAGCATGCCGTGCTGGGAGCTCTTCGAGACACAGGACGAATCCTACCGGCAGGAAGTCATTCCGCGCGGCGGGCCGGTGAAGGTCGTGGTCGAGGCGGGGATTCGCCAAGGCTGGGACCGTTGGGTCGGCAACGACGCGGCGTTTGTCACCATGGATCAGTTCGGCGCGTCGGCGCCGTCCCCAGTCCTCTACGAGAAGTTCGGTATCACCGCAGAGCGCGTCGTTGCCGAGGCGCAGCGTTTGCTGTCCTAGCTGACGGAGGCCAGGGCGGCGTCGTAGTTCGGTTCCTGGACGATGTCGCCAACCATCTCGTTGTGCACGACCTGGCCGTTTTCATCCACGACGACGATTGCGCGTGCCGCGAGGCCCTTCATCGGGCCGTCGACCATCTCGACACCGTAGTCTTGGAGGAAGCTTCCGCGGAACGTCGAAAGAGGTACGACGTCATCCAGGCCTTCGGCTCCGCAGAACCGCTTCTGCGCGAACGGAAGGTCGGAGCTGACCAACAGAACGACGACGTCGCCAAGGCTCGCAGCACGCTGATTGAACGTGCGCGTAACCGTTTGGCACACCGGCGTGTCGTAGCTCGGATTGATCGTGATGATCTTCTTCTTGCCCGCGAAGTCCGCGAGCGTCTTTTCGCTGAGGTCGCTAGCGACCAGCACGAAGTCCGGAGCGTCGCTGCCTACGGCGGGCAGGTCGCTGTTGGTCTGAACCGGGGTTCCCTTGAGCGCAGTGGTGGCCATGATTCTCCTTCTGAGACACGAGTAGGTCGGTTTTATAGAGACTTCAGGCGAAATTCCAAGCGGTTGCCCGCGAAAAAGAAATTCATTATCAGTAGGCGGTGAACCCCTCCCTCGTCGATCTGCCCCTCGGACGGAATGCCGAAATTGTGTCGATCGACTGCGGCCGGCGCCTCTCACGGCGCCTAATGGAGATGGGGCTCCTGCCCGGGACTCGAGTCCGAGTGGTCCGCGTGGCCCCTCTGGGAGACCCGATCGAGCTTCGGGTCCGGAACTACTCCTTGTCGGTACGGCGCGCCGAGGCCGCCAAGATCGCCGTCAGACCCGAGGGAGCGGTGTGAGCGGCAAGGCCTCCCCGCTGGTGCTAATCGCGGGCAACCCGAATTGCTGAAAGAGCACTCTGTTCAACGCTCT
>JBLYYU010000351.1:0-4559 GCA_048550275.1 Polyangiales bacterium | reverse complement strand
GTGCGTCATGTCGAGATAGACACAGTCGTCACCCCCGCGCTTCATCTCGTAGTCGATCGCTCGTGCAACCACATCGCGCGGCGCGAGATCTTTCATCTCGTGATGGCCTTTCATGAAGGCGTCGCCATTCCGCAAGCGAAGGACCCCGCCCTCCCCGCGCAGCGCTTCGCTGATCAAGAAGCTCTTCGCCTCGGGGTGGAAAAGGCAGGTTGGGTGGAACTGAAAGAACTCCATGTTGGCCAGCTCGGCGCCGGCGCGAAACGCCATCGCAACGCCATCACCGGTCGCCACGTCGGGGTTCGAGGTGTAGAGGTAGACCTTGCCGGCCCCTCCTGTCGCCAGCACGGTGGCCCTTGCAAGATAGGTCTTGACCTCACCCGAGTGCTCGTCGAGCACGTAGGCACCGAGGACACGCGGCGTCCCTCCGAACTTCGAAGCCTCGACCAAGTCGATCGCCATGTGGTCTTCGGCGATCTCGATGTTCGGCGAAGCAAGCGCCGCCTGCACGAGGACACGCTGAACCTCTTCTCCGGTGATGTCTCCGGCGTGCACGACGCGTCGGGCGCTGTGCCCACCTTCCCTGGTGAGATCGAGCGCCAAACCTTCCTCGGTGCGGCTGAACTGAGCGCCGAGATCCATGAGCTCTCGGATCCGGTCCGGGCCGTCGCGGACTACCATCTCGACGACTTCGCGGTGCGAAAGCCCGCCGCCCGTGCCCATCGTATCGCTGACGTGGGCGTCGAAGGAGTCGGAGGGATCGAGTACGGCCGCGATACCACCCTGCGCCCAGTTCGTTGCCGAGTCGGTGCGGCTTCGCTTGGTCACCATCGTCACGCGACTGTGACGGGCAGCCTCTAGTGCGAAGCTCAAACCGGCCACACCGCTCCCGAGGACTAGGTAGTCGCATTCGATCCGCATGGGAGGCGCAGTCTAACAGGCCGCGACCCAGCCGCGAGCACTGATGTGTTCGCGGCCTAGAGCTCGATTTCCCGCGCTGCCCGAGGGCCGGACGCCGGGATCGAGTACTGGAAATAGCTGACGCGGTAGCCACTCAACTCCTGGGTCACGTGATCGCCGAGCTGGTATCCGGCGACCGACAGCGCCGGCTCGGTCTCCGGCAGAAAGGTCACGACGTCGAAGGCTCTGGGCTTGAAGAACGCGACGATCGAGGCAACCAACTCCTCGAGCTGTCCGCGAAAGTCGTAGTTGGTCTCGAAGCTCACGTAGCTACCGGTCTTCTCCGGCGTTACGTGAACTGTGTAGTACTCCTCGCCTTTGACCGCGTTGAGTGAGTAGCCGGCCGGATTGAAGACGTGCTCCCCCGTGGTGAATCCGACCAGGAGCCGGTCGAGGCCAGTCGAGCTAGCCAGGGACGCACCGGCCCGAGGAGACCCACAGGCGAACTGCCTAGCGACGTCTTCGTCGATAACGTGCATCAGCACTTCCAAAGTCGGGTCGTTCTTCTCCGGCGTGTAGGGGCGAGCACTATGGAACACATGCACAGAGCGCGTGTGCTCGTCCCCAAAGCAGAGCGCCCGCCCCGGAATCATCTCGTTCAAGCGGCGTGCATCCTCATAGAAGTTGCTGGGCTGTTGCTCGGGGAAGTGTTCGCTCTTTCGCTCGTAGACAAGGAACGCAATCGACTCCTGAGGAATCGATTGCAAGAGCTCGGGCACGGCATCGACCAGCGTGGTTCGACCGCAGGTGATCATCACGAACCAATCGTCGAACACGAAAAGGCTAGACTCGGACAGCAAATAGGCATCGCAGTGCTCCGCCCGCAAGACGGAAACGACCTTGGCGCCGGCCGCTTCGACGACGCCCTGCCAGACCGCGTCCCCCAGGGACCGAAGGGGCGGGAAGTTGGGAGTCACGACGACCTCCAGCTTCTTCTCAGGGCCTTCAAAAAAACTCGGCGTCGCCATCGGAGGACCCATCATGCGCAGAAGCGCGTCGAGCGCAACCGTGGGAAGCCCATTTTGGCGCGACTCAGCCCCTGGGGATACACTTCCGAGCGATGGTTGTGCGGCTCATGGCGGCAGCGGCTCTGGCGGGCATGATTGTGAGCGCGACAGCGCCCGCGCGCGCCGACATTTATCGCTGCAAACGCGCGGACGGAACGCAGCACTATACCAACGTCCGAGAGCCCGGAAGACGCTGCCAGCTCGTCGTTCGGGGGAGCAAGAAGTCGAAGTCTTCCAAGGCGAGCAGTACGAAGAAGAGCTCCACAGCAAAGAAGCCAAGCGGGAGCCGGAGCAAGGACCCCGCCCGCTACAGCCGGTACAACGGCCTGATCGACGAGGCGGCTCAACTCTACAAGCTACCGGACTCGTTCATTCGGGCGGTCATGCGAGTTGAATCCGATTTCAATCCAAAGGTCGTGAGCCGCGCCGGGGCGATGGGTCTGATGCAACTCATGCCCAAGACGGCCCGTTCGATGGGAGTCGCGGATCCATTCGACGCGCGGCAGAACGTCCTCGGCGGCGCGCGCTATCTGCGGATCTTGGCGAATCGCTTCAAGGGGGATCTGGTCTTGACGGTCGCTGCTTACAACGCCGGCGAGGGGGCCGTCCAGAAGTACAACGGCATCCCGCCGTACAAAGAGACACAGCGCTACGTCCGGCGCGTGCTGAAGCACTACTACGCGTACCGCGGCGGAAGCGCGCCCTAACCCTTGGCTCTGACGCTCATCGTCGCGGTGCTCCTCGGCGTCGCCGCTCCGTTCATCCGTGGTTGGATCTGGGGCGTGCCGTTCAGCCTCCTTTCCGTCGCCACAGTCTTGCGCGCCTTCGTAGGCACGGCGCTCACGGTTCTCGTCGTTGGCATAGCCTGTTTGTTTGCGCTCCGAGCAACACCGATGGATCAGGCAGGAATCAACTGGCTGGCCGGCCCGATTGGGGGCTTACTAGCCTTTGTTCTTATGCTGGGCTCCGCGCGACGTCTTCGCGACGTGCGTGGGCTCTCCGTCCTCTGCCAACGCCTGCAAGAGGAAGATGCCCGCCCGACCGCGACCGCTGCGCTCAGCCGCCTTCTTCGACGATCACACCGAAAAGACGAGCAGCGATACATCGCCCTTTCGCTCATGGCGGTGGGACCTCTAACGCAGGCTGGAATGTGGAGCGAGGCGCGGGAGCGGTTGCGTAGTCTCGACGAGGTCTCGCTCACCGAAGCGCAAGCGGTGCTTCGCAATCAGGCACTCGCCACTTGCGAGCTCCAATTCGACGACCCCGAGGCCGCGCAGGAAGTCATCGATCGCATCGCGCGACCGACGGAGGGGTCGGTCGAGGTCTGGCTGGTCGCCATGGAGGCACTACTAATGGCCATTCGCGGCGAGTCTGAAAAGGCACTCGGACACCTCGGAGGGCAGGACGCGGCGAATGATCCTTCGCTTCGCGCCTCGCATCGCCTCGTGCACGCGCACGTTTTCGCGGCGCGAGGCGACACGGTTGCGGCGCGCGACGAGCTCCGAACACTGCGAAAAGAAGCGGGGCGGGCGGGGCTCGAGCGTGTGATTCTGCCGCGAGGGCCCGCCAGTGATTTGGCAGAAGCGCTACTCGACGACGAAAATCAATCGGGCTGAAAGATGACCTGCTGGGTCGGGTCGTCGTCGTAGAACTCCAGGAAGCGATCGAAGGTCGCTGCGCCGAAGCCATTGACCGCGATGGCGAAGATAGCGCAGGCCAGAAAGGCGGACCCGAAGCGCCTACCGCTCAATGCGAGCAGCACGAAGAGCAAGGGCAGGTAGTCGAGCGAGAACCGGGGTCCGAACTGCATCCAACCCGTGTTCTGGTATAGGAGCGTGCAAAGAGCAGTGGGAAGAACCGCAGCCCAGAGCGCGACGACGGTCGCGTCGAGTCGGCGCGGCCAAACACCCCAGAGCAGGAACGGGCTAGTGAACCAAAGCGCGAGCCCGTGCCTGGAAACACGAACAAAAGGGCTCGACTCGAGGAGCCAGGGCAGCGACAGGAAGAAGACGGTCAGATTTCGCGGCAAGTAGTGAGTGCTGAATAGGCCCCAGGTTTCGATTCGCGCGCGCCAACGCACTTGCAGGAAGCTGTGTCCGAACTCGAATGGATCATCGAAACGCACGCTGTTGTGCCACATCGCAACCGACAGGATCAGGAGCAGCGGCAAGGCGAACATCGACAGTGTCCCGAAGAGCGGCTGCTTGGATTGCGTGTCACCCTCTGTCGCCGCTCTCCTGGAGCTCCACGCCTCGATCAAGAAGAACGGCGCGAGGAGCAACGTCGCTGGTCGGCAAAGGAATGCGAGCCCCAGGCAGAGGCCAGCCAGAGACGGCCTCCGCGCGCCGAACGCGAAGAGTAGGTACAGGCAGACGAACGAGGCGGCGGCGACGTGCGCGGCAAACCAGACGGTGCCCTGCACAGCGACGAAGTAGTAAACCGAGCCTACCGCGAATAGGACGGTGATCAGCAGGTCATCTCGGACGGATCGCTCGCTCCTCCCGGCCTCTCGCAAAAAGCGGAGCACCAAGAAAAGAAACATGGGTCCGAGGCCGGCGAAGAGGGTCCAGAAGAGCGCATCGAGCGCGCCTAGGC
>JBLYYU010000350.1:0-2928 GCA_048550275.1 Polyangiales bacterium | reverse complement strand
TGCTGCCGAGCTTGGTCATTGGAATCCGTTCCCAGTTCTTGCTTCTGAACACCCTGGGATCGAAGTGATTCAGCTCCTCGGCGAACTCCTCCATCGTGTTGAGGGAGATCTCGAGATCGCCCCATGGGATGCCCATGTAGCTGCTGACGTTGGCCTGCTTCAGTTGGTCGAAGTGTAGGGCGGCGTGCTGCACGAGCGCGGCCGGTAGACCCGGGTGAAAACCGGCATCCGTGATCACCGTCATGCCGCTCCCTACGAAGGCATCCTCATGAAGCTGGAGCGCTTCGACTTTCTTGGTGATCGAGAGCTGGGTGTCGAGGTAGTCGGTCTGGGTCTCGATGGCGACGCGAATGATCGTATCCACCTGCTTGTAGGTGGAGGCGGCGAGGATAGCCAAGTCGCATCTCTCGAACGCGCTTCTCAGTTGGTCTTCGTCGCTGGCATCGAGGCGTAGGGCTTCGACTCGTTTGCGATGTTCTGCGCTCAGCCGTTGGGCCGCGGCGTTTGCTTTTTGCTGATTGCGCCCGGCAACGACTAGCTGGGCATCCGTATGTTGCAGGAGCAATTGGGCAATGTAGTAGCCGGTGTTGCCGTAGCCGCCGATGATGAGAATTGTGGGCATGGTGGGTTCGCGAGGAAGCTTGGACCGTTCTTCCTTTCTTCACCAACGCTCAGCGGGTCGAGGCGTGAAATCATGGCTCGGCGCTCGACGCGACTCGAGCTCGTCCCTGCAGGCGCACAGCTTCTGTATCGTTCTTTCCCCGGTGCAGGCCGTCTCGCCATCGTTCCCCAAGGCCCGCTGGTGACGCTCGCGAAAAAATACCGGCTCAGCCGGATCAGGGTCGTCAACTAAACCGCGCACGAGCTTTGGGCGCCGCTTCTGGCTGAGGCTGGCTTCGAGAGCGCGAGGGATTGGTGGGAGGCCGAGGACATCGAGTTTCGGTACGAGCTGCTCGAGCACACCGCGAAACGAGAAGACTACCCGACCTTTCCCGTCGACTACCTACGCGGCGTATGGTCTCTATTCGCCCCAAGTCACAACGTGCGACTTTACACCCGCAGCGCGTCACGTTGCGGTCTCTCGGAGTCGACAGTCGTAGTCGCGTCCGCTAGATCCGGCGAATGAGGTATCCAGCACTCTCGTGTGGGACTCGTTTGCTCGTACTCACCTCGCTGCTCGGCGCCCTCGGTTGCGGGAGCGTCGAAGAGGGTTCCGCTGCTGTCCAGATCGACGGGCGTGAAGTGGCCTACGAAGTCGCGGGCAATGGTGAAACGACCGTCGTCTTCGAAAACGGCCATGGCAGCGAACGCATCGTCTGGTCCGAGGTGTTCGGCGAAGTATCGAAGCTCGCGAAGGTGTTCCGCTACGACCGCGCCGGTTACGGTCAAAGCGATTCCTCTTCTGCGCCGCGGACCGCCGCACAAATCGTGAGCGAGCTGCGCGCGACGCTCGACGCCCTGGGCCTCGACCCTCCATACGTGCTGGTCGGGCATTCCCTCGGTGGAATGTACATGGAGTACTACGCCAAGACCTTTCCGCAGGAGGTCGCGGCGCTGGTGCTCGTGGACTCGAGACCCGCGGACTTCACGGACCGTTGCAGCGCGGAGTTCGATGCGGAGCGCTGCCTCGTTCCTGACGCGCTCGTCGACAGGATGCCGCCGCATGAGCAGGCCGAGCTTCGCGCAATCTCGCAAGTGGAAACGGAAGTATCGACCGCCCCGGACCTGCAATCGATGCCGGTCTTCGTTCTCAGTTCCGGAAAATCGAGCGACCCGACCGCTAGCGACGTGCATGAGCTTTGGTTGGAGGCGCAAGAAGACCTCGCAGCCCAGGCGCCGAACTCTCTTCACATCGTCGTACCCGACGCCGGACACTTCATTCAGCTTCAAGCGCCGGACGTCGTCATCCGCACCATCGGTACGGCGGTCGACGCTTCGAGCGGATAGGCGGCGCAGACCCGGCGCGCGGGCACGGCTACTCGTCGGCGCCCGGCTTGCCGACGACCGCCTCTACGGCTTCGAGCAAGCTCCTGCTGTACACCCGGCCTGCGAGATTCTCCCGCGCCTTCGTCGCGACAGCATCCCACTCCGACTTGTACGCCGACGTGTCGACCTCGATCATGCCGCGCTCGACGAGCGAGGCGTAGGCTCGGGCATCGTCGCGTCGAACCAGGGCGTCGTTGGCCTTCGATGCGCGCACGCTCGAGGCCATGAGCGCCTCTTGATCGCGTTCGGAGAGCTCGTTGAACTTCTGCTTGGTGACGATGCCGCCGCCTACCATGATGTTGAAGTTCTGTTTCGCCATGTACTCGAGCCGCGTGTACCACTGAAGGGCCACCGCGGCGAAGGCGGAACAGGGCACCGTGTCGACCATTCGAGTTTGCAGGCCACCGTACACTTCGGGAAGCCCCATTCGAACCGGGTTGGCTCCGATGACGCGAACAAATTCCGCAAACACCGGATCGTCTTTCCAGGCCCAGGGGCGAGCGCTCTTGAGGTCGCTTGGGCGCACGAACTCCTTCGTGGAGAAGAGCCGATTCTTGCCGGCTTCCCCCCAGTTCAGCAAGACGAACCCAGCGTCGTCGAACAGTTTGGCGAACCGGTCGTTCAAGGCGCTGCGGGCGCGGGTGAGTTGCTCGTATTCGGTGATCAGACCTGGCGCCGTCAAGACCAAAACGGGTCTCGCGACGATACCGAGCCCCGTCGTAGAGATCCCCGCGCCGTCCATTTGTCCTGCGCGCATCTTTCGAACGAAATCGCGCTCATCGCCCTGGCTGCCCCCGGAATAGAACCGGAGCTCGACTCGGCCCTCGGTTTCCTTCTTGACGGTTCGGTTCCAGGCCTTGGAGATCTTCATGAAGCCCGACCCCGACGGTGCGAGGGAGGCGAAGCGAATGACGATCGGGCCGTCGGCGCTCGCTCGGGGCG
>JBLYYU010000349.1:0-4694 GCA_048550275.1 Polyangiales bacterium | reverse complement strand
GTGGTGTAACTAAGACTGACCAGGTTTCGCGTCCTGCAGCCACCGCCCACCACATCCGCGGCAGCCAGAGCTCGCTTCACAGCCGCCCAAGCGGGCGGTGTAACTAAGACTGACCACGCCTCGGTCCCTGCAACCACCCCCCACCACATCCGCGGCAGCCCGCGCTCGTTTCGCAGCCACACGGTCACACAGCGGCCAGCCTCTCAGTTTCCGTCCTGCAAAACGACAATCCGCGCGGCGCTGCATCCCGGGCCACATTTGGGGCCGTTTGGGTAGTTCGTGTAATAGCTTGAAACCGCGGTCGCCGAGCCCTCCCAACTGCCGTCTTGGGCGCTGATTCGAACGTCGACGGAGTCGTAGCGGCTGTCGCCGTCCCTAGCTAAGACCGTAAGCTCCGAGGCAGAGCACCAGCCGATGGAGAGGTGGTTGACTTCCGCCGTGACCGACCAGCCCCCGTCTCGCCTCATTTCGCACGTGAACGTTGCCGCCTTATCATCCAGCACGACCGCTGCATCGTAGGTCGAAGTGAGGGCCGGTCGCATTTCGACTGTCACCCGCCCGTCCATACACCCGATGAGGGTGCAGTCTTGCCCGCACCCGTGAGCCACCATGGTGAGCCCAGCTCCGCAAGCGAGTGCCAGCGCACTTTGGAGACAACGACCTATCCACGGCATGAGAGCGTTGTAGCAGAGGTTTTCGGTCCAGCACCGCCGCCTCCGTCAACAGAGCCACCCCCACCGCTATCGCCATGAACATAGGAGAACGGTTCGCGATGCGCGGCACAGCGATTGGGCGGGAGGCTAGACGTATGAAGCCTTATGGAAACGGCCGAGCGGGCCCCAATCGCGAGCACGTGCGTCGCGAGCCGTTCTCCGATGACCCCCTTTAGACCTTCAGCACCAGCTTCCCCAGCTTCTCACCGCTAAACAATCTCAAAAACGCCGACGGAAAATTCTCAATCCCCTCGACGATGTGTTCCTTGTTCTTGATCTTGCCCTCGGCCATCCAGGCGGCGATTTCGGCGGCGGCCTTTGGGCACTCCTTCACGTAGTCGAAGACCACGAAGCCCTCCATACGCGCGCGGTACGTCAGCAGCGACATGTAGTTGTTCGGGCCGCGGAAGCGCGGGTTGTTGTACTGGCTGATGGCGCCTGAGATGACGATGCGGGCGTGCATGGCGATCTTGCTGAGGACCGCGTCGAGGATTTCGCCGCCGACGTTGTCGAAGAATACGTCGACGCGCTTCGGGCAGAGCTCGCTCAGGCGGTTGCGGATGTTCTCGTTCTTGTAGTCGATGGCTCCGTCGAAACCGAGCTCGTCGATGAGGTGCGCGCACTTGTCCGGGCCTCCGGCGATGCCGATCACACGGCAACCTTTGAGCTTGGCGATTTGGCCTGTGACGCTTCCGACAGCTCCGGCGGCGCCTGAAATCACCACGGTGTCACCCTCCTTCGCTTTGCCGATATCGAGCAGGCCGAAGTAGGCGGTCATGCCGGGCCAGCCGAGAACCCCGAGGTAGGTTTGAACCGGCGCGAGGCGCGCGTCGATTTTGAGTAGCTCTTCGGGCTTCGCTACGGCGTATTGCTGGACGCCGAGCACGCCCTGCACGGCATCTCCGACTTTGAGCTCGGGGGCGTTCGAGCTGATGACCTCGCCGACCACGCTTGCTCGCATGACGTCGCCGACCTTCACGTCGTCGATGTAAGTCGCGCCTTCGTTCATCCAGGCGCGCATCGCCGGGTCGAGCGAGATGTAGGTGGTTTTCACGAGCACTTGGCCCTCGCCTGGCTCGGGCACCGGGCCTTCGTCGAAGGACCAGTTGCTGTCGTTCGGTAGACCATCGGGCCGGGATGCCAGCCGCACCTGCTTGTTCATCATCGTCATGCTCCTGAAACGGTTCGGGCCTGCTTAGGCCTCGGTCCAAATGCGTTCGCCCGGGATCCATTTGGCGTGAAAGCCCGCGGGCACCCGTGACGGCAAGCGCACGCGCGCGACGGGGCCACGCTCGATTTGCTTGGCGTCGAAGACCCAGGACTCGGAACGGCCGTCGGTGCTCATCATGATGGTCACGACGTATCCGTCGTCCTCGCTCGTGCCGCCCACGCGCGGGGCGAATGGCGACTCGCTTGCGAACCAGCCGTCTGGGTAGTCGTAGCGCGTGCAGGAACCGTCTTCGTGGTCGTACTTCACGAGCGCCCGGAACTCGACCGTGTGCATGTCGGGCGGCAGGTACTGGTGGTACGAGTAGCGCGTCTTTTCGCCGTAGAGAAGCGTGTCCGGGAGGCAGAACTCCGTGTTCAGGTCGTCGAGCTGCTCTTCTTTGGCTTCACCGGTCACCAAGTTCATGCGCCAACGGCGGAGGTGGGTCTTGATGCGAAGGTAGGCGAGCATCGAGGCGAGCGGGCCCTCGTTCGCGCTGCGCCGAATCGACGGGTCCGGCTGGAAGCAGCCGTCCATCACAATCCAGTCGCCCTCTTCCCAGGCGTTCACGATGTGTAGGACGTAGCCGGGCTCGAACTCGAACCAGCGCACGTCGCCCGTTCCGCCGCGACGCGGAATGACGCCGTAGCGCGACGGGAGATCCCGATGGAACTTCGCCACGCGGTAGCCGTGCTTCCTGAGAAGGTCCATGTCGTGAAAGAAGGGGAAGTCGTGCAGGATGGAGTAGTTGCGCGTGATGGAAATGTCGTGCGGCGCGCGCGCACCCGGGAGGTCAATCGGGACCTGATGCACGAGGTTGCCGTCGCGGTCGTTTACCGCGTAGGTCATATACGGTGGCTCGAAGTCGTCGAGCGTGAACCAGACCATTTCGCCCGTGCGTTCGTCGACTTTGGGGTGCGCCGAGACTGTGGTTTGCCGCTTGCCGCCGAAATCGTCGACGCCGCCGGGTTCGAGGGTGAGCGGGTCGAGGGTGTACGGATCGCCACAGAGGTACCAAAGCGCGTAGAGCTTGCCGTTGTGCCAGATGATATCGGTGTTGGCGGTGTCCTTGGCGCGGAGGTCCATGCCCGGCTCGTTGAGCGGCCCCATGATGCCGTTCCAGAGCGCTTCGCCCTTCCCCGTTTCCTTGCGAAGGCCGGCCGTCGGAACCAGCCGGCTTCGGTACGAGGCCTTGCCGTCGCGGAAGTAGACCGCGTGCACCATCCCATCGCCGTCGAACCAGTGGTAGGCATTGCGCGGTTCGAAGACCGAGTTGGGGCCGTTGCGAAGGTAGGCGCCGAAGAGGTCTTTAGGGAGCTCACCGTCGACTTGGAGTTCGAAGGCGCAGCTCTCGTGAACGGTCGGGCCGTAGAGGCCGTGGAGGTAGGGGTTGTCGACGTTCCGGGTCCAAGTGGGCTTGTCACGAGTCGGCGAATTCATCCGCGGGAGAGTACGTGAGGGGGAGCGAGAGCGCTAGTTGGGGGGGGGGAGGCCGGGGCCACAGCACCGGACGCTGCGCCTCCGAATGTGACAGCGCCCCAGCCCCACCCACCTCCGTCAACAAAGCCAAATGCCCTGTCTCCACGAACATAGGAGAACGGCGCGCGATGCGCGGCACAGCGATTGGGCGGGAGGCTAGACGTATGGAGCCTTGTGGAGACGGCCGAGCGGGACCCAATCGCGAGCACGTGCGTCGCGAGCCGTTCTCCGATGACCCGTTTCTCTACTTCGACGGATCCACCACCCGCCCGATGAACAGTGTCGCTCCCGTCGGTCGGTCGATGATGGCGAAGATGAACGGGCGGTCGATGTGGAGGGTTGCGGGAGGCGGCACCGAGTCCACTCCGACCAGTACGGCCGTGGCAGCTGCGGCTTCGGTGCCGGTTTCGTCGATGGCGACGAAGGCTTCGTGCACGACGTCTTGAATGAGGAGGTCACGCGTGCCGGTCATGCCTGAGAGGTCTGCGTCAGGGCTGAATGCCGCGACCATACCCAGCGTCATGAGCGGGTCCTTGGCGGGGACCTGCGAGCGAAACTTGAACTTCGGCAGGGAAAGCTCGACCTGGTGATGGCTCAGCTCCGCGCGGATCTCTGCGACGCGGCTCGCGGAGAGCATCCCCTCGACCGCCGGGAAGGATCCTTGCTCGGGAACGATGAGCAGCATGGCGAGTGAACCGCCATCGTACGAGAGCTCTGCGGCCTGGTAGTCCGCGCCGGCGGCGTAGCCCGTCTCGATGTGGTTGTGCATCGTCGGCGTGCTGAGCTCCGTGCCATCGAGGAGTGTGAAGGCGTCGTCCGTCGTGGCCCCTGCTTCGAAGGGCTCCGCCCAGGAGGCGTTGAAGTAAATCGTGTTCACCAAAATGAGCCGCGTCAGGCCGTTGATGATTCCCTCCGGCAGCAGTTCTTCGATGCGCTGCTCGGTTTGGTCGCTGACCCATCCATTGATAGCGAGCCTCGATGGCTCGGGCGCTGAGCGCGAAGTCGAGCGCATTGAACGCCGTGTGCAAGCGCTCCTGGCCGAGCCCGTAGTGCATGGTCTCCGCCATCTGCGATTCGGTCGTGCCGCGGGCGCCGGCCCAGGTCATCGCGAGCGCGACCGAAAGGCTGTGCGGCGAGAAGAAGAGGTTCTCGCCCTCCTCGATGGCCTCGCGGTAGAAGGCCCAGCCGAACGCCGAGTTGTCCGCGCCGACGCATCAGGGTCCGGGTCTCCTCTCCGACGACATCGCCCGTTTCGTCCCGGACGGAGTCGAGCCTGCATCACTTCCGCGTTCGTT
>JBLYYU010000348.1:0-4073 GCA_048550275.1 Polyangiales bacterium | reverse complement strand
GCTTGCGGGTGGATGGAACCGTCCGTTGCTGGGGTGGTGTGAGTGACGACGACGGCTGCGGCAACAACGAATACAACTGCGGGCAAGGGGTCTCCCCCCCGGGCACCTTCAGTCAGATCGCCGCAGGGCACTACAGCAATTGCGGTCTCACGACCGGTGGCGCGATCCAATGCTGGGGAGCCGGGCAGACCAACGATTCCATCGCGCCGAACTGGGGTCAGGCGATCGAACCGGCGGGAACGTACGCGAGCATCTTCGCCGGGGTTTGGCACTACTGCGCCCTAGACGCGTCAGGAGCGACGACCTGCTGGGGCGCGGGTACGAGCGCGGACAAGTGCGGCGGTTGGAACCTCCACTGCGGCCAGGCAACACCTCCCGACGCGACGAGCTTCAAGACGCTCGGCCTGGGCTGGCTGCATAGCTGCGGAGTGCAAACCGATGACAGCACGGTCTGCTGGGGGACCGACCGGCTCGGCTCTGGCGACCTCGAGCCGCCAGTGGGCGCCGTCTTCGAGCAGCTCGCTGCAGGCAAGAACCACAGTTGCGGGGTTCAAGCAGACGGGACCGGCATCTGCTGGGGATTCGTTCCATGCGGCGGCGCGGGCGAAGACCCCTGTGGCTCGCCGTAGCAAAGCGTGCGGAAGTCCCGTTTTTAGGTTACCTCCATACGCAGAAATGCTCATCGAGAATTCATCGATCCGGCGCGCCACCCGCCAAACCGTCGTGGCGACCGTCTTAGCCCTCATGCTCGCATGCTCGAGCTCCAGCCAAGAAGCCGAGAACAACTACCTCATCGGGAGTGGTATTGGGGACATCACGAGCCCGCTCGTCGACGTGCCGTACTCGGGGTACTCGCTTCCCACTCACGTCGCCAACGGCATCCATACGCGCCTGAAGGCGCGGGCTTTCATCATCGGAGAGCCGGACAGCGATCAGCGCCTGGTTTTACTGACCGCCGATCTGCTCAACATCTCGCATGAGATTCGGCTCTCGGTGGTCGAGAACCTCCAAGCCAAGTACGGCGACCTCTATTCGCTCGGCAACGTCGTCTTGAGCGCGACGCACACGCACTCGAGCCCGGCCGGGTACGCGCACGACGACGGTTTTCGTGAGCCGTACTTCGACGCGGTCGTTCAGGGGATGACGGAGGCGATCGAAGCGGCGCACGAAGACTTGCAGCCGGGGCGGATCCTCTTCGGACAGGCTGAAGTGCAAGAGGCCGGGACCAATCGCTCGCTGGTCGCCTACATGCAGAATCCCGAATCGGAACGCGCGCGATACGAAAACGACACGGACAAGGAGATGACGCTCCTGAAGTTCGTGAGGTCAGACGGCGTGATCGGCACGATGAGTTGGTTCGCGGTTCACCCGACCTCGCTCACGTACAACAATTTGCTGATCTCCTCCGATCACAAAGGCATCGCATCGTTCGAGATGGAACGACGCGCGAAAACGCGATCTGACATCAAGGAACCGTTCGTGGCCGCCTTCGCTCAGAGCAACTGCGGCGACGTGACCGGAAACCTCAACCTCGACAACACCGGCCCGGGCGTCGATGACTACGACAGCGCGCGGATCATCGGCCAGCGACAGATGGACGTCGCCATGCGGCTCCTCGACTCGGCATCAGAGCCGTTGACGGGTGGTGTCGACTATCGCCTCAGCGCCGTGGATTTTACCGACCTGGAGGTCAGTGACGAATTCACCGGAGCGGGGACGCAGAGAACCTGTTTCTCGGCGTATGGCTATGCCTACGCCGCCGGATCGACCGAGGACGGTGGAGGTCACCCTCTGTTCGTCGAAGGCATGCTCGAGCGCGAGGCGTCTCTCGACGCTTTGATCGATCTCGTGGTGATGCCGCCGCCGATCAGCGACGAGCTCCGAGCCTGCCACGCACCGAAGCCGATCTTGTTTCCGAAGTCTCGGCAGGATCCGCTCCCGCTTGGCGTCGCGAAGATTGGGCAGCTCAGCATCGTTTTCGTCCCAAGCGAAGCGACGACGATGTCGGGTCGTAGAATGCGTGACACCGTGAGAGCGGTCCTGGGCGACGAGGCCAAGCACGTGATGATCGCCGGCTACAGCAACGACTACGCCGGCTACATCACGACGCCGGAGGAGTACGCGATCCAGCAGTACGAAGGCGGGCACACTCTGTTCGGGCCGTGGACCCTCCCTGCCTTCCTCCAAGAGATCGACCGGCTCACGCGCGCGCTGGCCGATGGCTCGCCTGGGCCGAGCCCGGCGGACGCTGGCGACCTTCGAGGCACGGTCGCGTCTGCCGGCGTAGGGAACGAGTTCGACGAGCCTCCGGCCGACGCCGAGTTCGGCTTGCTCAACCGGGCTCCGGATTCTTCCTACGCACCGGGCGACACCGCGACCGTGGAGTTCTGGACCGGACACCCGGACAACGTCTTCACTCAGGGCGGACGCCACTTCGAGATCGAGCGAATGGTGAACGAAGGCTGGGTGGTCGCCGCAACGGAAGACGACTGGTCGACCAAGGGGACCTGGACGCAGTCGAGCCGCGTGATCCCTCCCTACGACCCGCTCAACCCGTTCGCCGAGCCTCCGCCACCAATCAACGAAGCCTTCATCGTCGCGATCGACTGGCAGATCCCCAACGACGCCACGCCCGGAACTTACCGAATCGTTCTCCATGGAAGCGAAAAGCCCTCCGGCGCCGATGAACCAACGCGTTTCGATGTCGAAAGCCCCTCTTTCGAAGTAGGCGGCCCCTGACCCGAAGCGAACAGCATGATCACCGATTTCGACGACTACATGATCCACCAGGCCGCGGTGCCTGTTAACCAACCGAGCGTCACGGACCGCAATTTCTACGATCGATACTGGTTCAACGGCTACGACGAAACCGGCGAGTTCTACTTCGGAATCGGGTTCGGCCGCTACCCGCACCGCTTGGTCCAGGACGCACACTTGAGCGTAGTCGTCGATGGAGTGCAGCACTCCTTCCACGCCTCCGGGCGCGCCCCGGACGACCCGAGCGACGCATCCGTCGGGCCCTTCCGCATCGAGATCGCCGAGCCAATGCGGGTGATCCGCGTCGTGCTGGGGCCGAACGAAACGGACATGGAATGCAACCTGACCTTCTACGCGAAATCGGCGCCGCATCAGGAACCTCTGAACGAGATCTATGACGGCACGCGTCTGATCATGAGCCAGCTTCGTTTCTGTCAGTTCGGACAGTGGGAGGGGTTCATTTCGATCAAGGGGCAGCGTATCGAGGTCCGCCGGAGCACGACCCCGGGCACTCGAGACAAGTCCTGGGGTGTGCGTCCGGTCGGCGAGTTCGAGGACGGTGCCCCGAGCAAGCTCTCGACCAACCCCGGCGTCTACTTTGCCTGGGCGCCGCTGCAATTCAAGGACTTCGGCTCGGTCTGCTTCATCCGTCAGGAGCCGGATGGTCGCTCGGTGGAAGCCTCCGCCTCGTTCGTCAAGATGTTCGAGAACGCCAACGAGATTCCGAAGGGGCAGGCGATCGCGCCGACGGAGCAGCCGATGGCACGCGCCAGCCATCAGGTGACGTGGAAGAGCGGCACGCGCTGGCCGGAAGCCGCCAGCTTCGATTTCGAAACCGTCGACGGGACGCTGCACCACATCGAGCTCGAACCCCTTCAACCGCTCGTCCGATTCCACATGATGGGCATCGGCTACCAGCATCCGGAATGGAAACACGCGCTCTGGCATGATGAGCTCGAGGTCGGGTACGACAGTTGGCGTCTCGACGAGGTCGACCCGGAAGACTTCGGCACGATACACGTTCAGACGTTGTGCCGGGTTACGATGGGCGAGAAGGTCGGCATCGGGGTGATCGAATCTCTTTGCTACGGGCCGCACGAGCCGTCTGGCTTCCGAGATTTCTTCGACGGGGCTCCGTAGCGCTCGTGGCTTTTCGAAACGAGGCATTGATGACGAGACGAACCCAGATATGCGTCGCTCTGCTCGCGCTCATGCTTGCGGCCTGCGGAGGCGAGGCCAACGAGGCAGCCCACACGAACCCGAGCTTCTCGGCCGAAGGACCACATGCGGTCGACTTCGCGCAGACAGATGCGTTC
>JBLYYU010000347.1:0-9621 GCA_048550275.1 Polyangiales bacterium | reverse complement strand
ACGTAGACGCGCACCCGATACGAGTGGCCGTGCAAGCGCTTGCACTTGTGGCCCTCGGGCACGTTGGGCAGCAGGTGCGCCGCCTCGAATCGAAACTCTCGCCAGATCTCCATCGGGCGCCGATTCTGGCAACCACACGTGTGATGCGCTACCGGAAAGGCACTGGGGCCTAGGTGGGGCTCTGATTTTCGCTAACGGGCTCCTGCTGTCCTGCTAACGTCGGGTCTCGGCTGCCGTAGTCCTGAACGGCGCCCAGCGTGCGCCGACCGATGCCCATCAGCCCCCAGCCACAGACGAGCGTGAAGCGCTCTCTTCACGCCCGCCGCCTCCCGCTCGCCGCGGCGGACTATCAGCTCGCCGAGCTCGGGGGCCTGCCCATCGACGACGAGTTCCACGAGGCGCTCGGCCGGGAAGGGCTCTGGCCACTTCAGCCCACGGCGATCGAGATCCTGCAAATCAACGTGGGCAAGCTCTGCAACCAGAGTTGTCGCCACTGCCACGTCGATGCCGGGCCAGACCGAACCGAGGTCATGACGCGCGAGACCGCGGAGGCTTGCGTCGAGGCGCTTCGCGGCACTGAAATCCCCACCGTGGACATCACCGGGGGCGCCCCGGAGCTCAATCCAAATTTCCGTTGGCTGGTCGAACACTGCGCCGCCCTCGGCCGACACGTCATCAACCGATGCAACTTGACCATCCTCGAGACCGGCGCGCACCGCGATCTGCCGGAGTTCTTCGCGCGTCATGGCGTCGAGCTGATCTGCTCGCTCCCGCACTACGATGCGCGCTGCACCGACACGCAGCGCGGCGAGGGCGTTTTCGAAAAGAGCATTCGGGCGCTTCGCCGACTCAACCAACTCGGCTACGGCGATGGGCAATCCGGGCTGCGCCTCGTCCTGGTGACCAATCCGGTCGGCGCACTGCTTCCCGCCGCCCAAGCCTGCCTCGACGCCGAATGGAAGCGCGAGATGAAGCGCCTGCATGACGTGTCCTTCGATGCGCTCTACACAATCACGAACATGCCGATCAGCCGCTACCTCGAGTGGCTCCTCAAAACCGGGAACCTCGAAGGTTACATGCGCAAGCTCGTCGAATCGTTCAACCCTCAGGCTGCGCACGGTCTGATGTGCCGCAGCATGGTCTCGGTCGGCTGGGACGGAACGCTCTACGACTGCGACTTCAACCAGATGCTCGACATCCCAGTCTCCGATTCCGCGCCCCGGCATATCCGCGACTTCGACCTGGCAAACTTGCAGGCCCGCCAAATCCAAACGAACCGGCACTGCTACGGCTGCACCGCGGGCGGGGGCTCGAGCTGCACCGGCACGACGGATGGTTCACAATCCAGTCCATGAACGACGCTCTGCGACCGAGCGCGACGATCGACTCGGACCATCCCGCGGTCATTGCGTTTGCCAAGGCCACCGTGGGAGCCTGCGATGACCCGCGCGAGCAGACGGTCAAGCTCTACTACGCCGTCCGAGACAGCATCCGCTATGACCCTTACGCACTCGTCCTGACGATCCCCGGCTTGAAAGCGAGCCGATCGTTGGAGCTCGGTCGCGCCTGGTGCGTGCCCAAGGCGATTCTGCTCGCCGCCGCTTGTCGGGTGGTCGGCATCCCCGCACGCCTCGGCTTCGCGGACGTGCGAAACCACCTGTCCACCGAACGCATGCGCCAAACGATGAAGACGGATGTCTTCTACTGGCACGGCTACACCGCGATTCAGCTCGATGGAAAATGGCTCAAGGCCACGCCTGCATTCAACATCGAGCTCTGCGAGCGATTCCGCATCAAGCCTTTGGAGTTCGATGGGACCGAGGATTCGATCTACCACCCGTTCGATCTCGATGGGCACCAACACATGGAGTACCTGCGGTTCCACGGCGAATTCGACGACCTGCCGTTCGACCAAATGATGAACGACTTCGCGCGGCGCTACGGCCAAGAGATGTACGACGGGCCCGTCGGCGATTTCGATCGCGACGTCGAAGAAGAGACCCGCGACAAGGCGAGCTAAACGCGGCGCTCGTCGCCCAGCTCGACGTCGGCCGGTACATGGTCTTCGCCGAGCCGCACGACTACGTCGGCCCGACCCGGCATCTCTTCCCACGTGAACCGTGTCAGCCGCTCGAAGTGCATGACGAAGCGGCGCACCTCGGCAGGCGTCATCACTCGAGGGCCGCCGCCCGCCGCGCGCAGGCGAGCCTCTTGCTCCTCGCGCCAGGCGTAGACCTGCTCGAAGCCCGGAGGGCGAAGCATCATGAGGAGGTCCAACTCGGCAAAGAGCGCCTGGTAGTGCCCGCCGAGCTCCCGGTTCACGTACCAACGCCAATCGCCCGTCGGGTCCTCTTCACGTTCGAGCTCATTGACCGGCGTCTGCAACTCGTCGGCCCGCTGCGGCCGCGCGCCCATACACCAGCCTTCGAAGATCACGAGGTCGCAGCGCCCCTCCCAGGGCGGCCAGCCGGCTACCGGCCAGCGTTCGTCCTTCGCCTTGTGGAATCTCGGCAGGGCGATCGGCCGGCCTTCCCGCAGGCACCGAAGAACGCGAAGCCCGAGGTCCACATCGTGAGTGCCCGGCACGCCGCGGGTCGCAAGTAGAGGATGAATGCTCTGAGCGCGCTGAAGACGCTGGGCCCCGCTCAGATAGAGGTCGTCCAGCGAGAGAATCGCCGCACGAATCCCGTGCACGCGCGCGAGGACCTGCTGCAGCAAGCGGGCCAAAGTCGACTTCCCAGTCCCCTGCGCACCGTTGAGTCCGAGGACGAGCGTCCGGTCGTCGACGTGCTCCGCAACCCAAGCCGCCATCGGAACGTAGTAGTCCGCGATCAGGTCATCCGTCGGCCGCGCGATCCCCTCGGAAGCGCACCAAGCCTCGACATCCGCCCGAATATCAGGAACCGCCGCGTGAACGCTGCCGCCAAACGAACGAGGCCAAAGCACGAAGGGCTTATATCACTGTGGCTTGTGGACGGGGCGCCGAAAAAAGGCGCGACGCGGGGCTTCGCCGAACGGCTCGGCTTGCGGGATGGACGCGGCTCGGAGAAAAGCGCGATACGGGTACCCTGCGGACGGGTCGGCTTGCAAAGGTGGCCGGAGGGACTTGGAGCCTGAGGCCACGCAAGCCTCCCCTCGACGCTCGCGCCCAATCGGGGGTGGTTGCTGTCTTGCCGATTGTCACTCGCGACGCCGCTGGGTACCCACATCGCGCTTTTCTCCGAGCCGCTCCATTCGTTTCTGTTCAGGTAGAAGGGCGACCGTGGGGCACTGTCACACTCGTTGCCACAGCGCTCGCCGCCGCGGCGCTCGGAGACACAGCGCCCAGTGCCACCACCCGCCACCAGCACCCCCGCTACAATCCAAGACCGCGAGCCGGAACGGCGAAGCCCGGCGCAAGTGCGCCGGCAAGGCAGAGCGAAGCGAACGCCGCGCTAGGGAGGATTACGGGTGGGGGTAGGCGCTCGTGTGGGGGTGGTGGGGCGGGACAAACAGCCGCCGAAGGCGTCCGAGCGGGTGGTGCAATTAAGACAGACCACGCCCCGGTTCCTGCAGCCCCCCCACAGCCAACACCCATTCGCCCCCCGCAATTTCGCGCTACCCTCCGCGCGATGGGCGTCCCCAGCACGCAACGGGTCCGCACTGCGGACGAGATTGCCGCGGTCGCGACGCTCGCGCATGAGATTTGGAATCAACACTTCCCGCCGCTCATCGGCCAGTTGAAGACCGACTACATGGTCGACAAGTTCCAAAGCGCCCCCGCGATCGCCCGTCAGATTCGAGACGACGGCTACGAGTACTATTTGGTCGCTGACGGCAACGAAAGAGTCGGCTACTTCGCGCTGGTACCCGACGCAGACCGCGGCTCGATGCAGCTCAGCAAGATCTACCTGAAGCTCGAGAGCCGGGGCCGCGGGCTTGGGCTGGGGCTATTGAGCTTCGTCGAGCAAGAGTGCGCGTCTCGCGGCATCCGAGACCTCTGGCTGTCGGTCAACAAGGGGAACGCTGACTCGATAGGGTTTTACAAACGGGCGGGCTTCGCCGTCGTCGGCGCGACGGTGACGGACATCGGCAACGGATTCGAAATGGATGACTACCGAATGGCCAAGACGGTCGCTCGCCACTGGCATCGCGCTCCGCCCTGAACTAAACCCCCCGCAATGCCCGCTCCGAAGATCCGAATCCTCGTCGCTAAACCCGGCCTCGACGGCCACGATCGTGGCGCGAAAGTCGTCGCGCGGGCTCTGCGCGACGCGGGCTTCGAGGTGGTCTACACGGGGCTTCATCAGACTCCCGAGATGATCGCCGTCGCGGCGGTTCAGGAGGACGTCGACGCCGTCGGTCTCTCGGTGATGTCGGGGGCGCACAATACCTTGTTCCCGGCGGTCATCGACGCACTCTCCGCACATGGCGCGAACGACATCATCGTGTTCGGCGGGGGCATCGTCCCCGAGGACGACCTCGCGTCGCTGCTCGGCAAAGGGGTCGGCGCCATTTTTACCCCCGGCGCGCCTCTCGACGAAATCGTCCAGTGGATTCACGCAAACGTGAAGCCCAGGTCCCTCGAACTATGACGGCGATTCGTTTCGCCGCGCTCGTGGCGATTTTCATGCCTGTCGCTGTCGCGGGTTGTTCGCGCACAGCGGCACCGCCCGCCTCCGCAGCCACCCCAAGCGCAGTCGAAATCCTTGGAAGCGGCCCTGGCATCAGCATGGCGCGGCTCGTGCTCGGCCCTGGCGAATCTCGAACAATCCATGCCGGCCCTTGTCAGGACGTGTCGGTTCTGGTGGAGAAGGGCGCCGTGAAGACGAGCGACGACCTGCGGCTCGCGTCGGGCAGGGCAGCGCGCCTCAGCGCGACGACAACCCTGCATGCCGAAACCGAGCAAGGCGCTGAGCTCTTCGCGGCGGCGGTCCTCTCCGAAGCTGCCAGCGTCAACTCCGTCGACTGGAACGCCACCCCGGTCCACGAGGCCTGCCCAGAGCCGTCCGCGACCTTTCGGCTCTCCGATCCCGCGGACAGCGGCCCGTTCATGCACGCCGAGAACCGCCTGGCGGTGATGATCTACCTCGACGCCGGATCAGCAGCGCGGCCCGTTCCTAGCCTCGGAGCCCTCGACGGGGACCCGACGCTGAACGTCCCCGAGCACATCCACGAAACGTCCGCGGAAGTGCTGTGGTTTCAGGACGGTTCCGGAGCGATGCGAGTGGGCGACGACACACGGCCGATTCGACCCGGGACCTTCGTGTACGTACCGCCGAACACGATTCACGGCTTCGAGCCGGACGGCACCCGCCCGGTCTTCGCGTACCAGGTCTACACGCCGTCGGGCCCCGAACAGCGCTTCCGAACGCCAAATCGCTGAGCGCTCAGCGCACCAGCGGTGGAAGACCATGGCCCGGCACCACCAAGGTCTTCTTGTATCCCTCGTAGTCGAACAGATCGCTGTGCTCCGTGTTGTGACATTCCACGCAGGTCGACTCGGGCGTGTCCCGAACGATCTCGACCTCCGGGTCCTTGCTGTGCGCTGCTCCGGGCCCGTGGCAGCTCTCGCACCCCACGTTGACAAGCGCGCCGTCTAGGTTCTGGGTCACCGTAGAACCGCCGGGCTGCTCGTAGCCCGTGACGTGGCAGCCCACGCAGTCGAGATTGAATTCCTTGCTGCGCTGCTGAAGCGTCAGATAGGCGACGCCGTGCGCATGGTTGCGCCACCACGAATACGCCGTCTGGTGGCAGGCGCTGCACGCCGCGGAGCCAACGTAGGCGATGTCGTCAGGGCCGAGCGCCGGCGGTTGTAGGTCCGCGAACGCGACCCGGTTGGCTTCGTTGACGACCTTGTCGTGCCGGCGCATCAGCTTTCCGACCTGCTCGTCGGTCGGCGACTTCTTCGACAAGGGTATGAACGTCGCCGAGAACCTATTACCCTCCGGCTGAACCGTCGGCGCGTCGAGCGTTCGCCGTTCGTCTTCGAGGCCCGAAAGGCGCGCGCGTTGCGCTTCGAGGTCGGCCGCCGCCACGTCTTTCGACTTCTCCCAGCTCGCGAGCTTTGCCCGAAGGTCGGCGATTTGTCCGTCGAGCTGCTCCGCACGTTCCGCGCGCGACCAGTCGCTCTGATCGATGAAAGCCTCGCCGCTCTTTTTTCGGTGCACGTCGACCACCGTCAGTCCCTGGCCCTGACGGCTCGCGTGAAACACCCACGAGCGTCCGGCCTGTCTTGGCGGAACCGGATCATCCTCATCGAGCCCGCCCTGAATCACGAAGTCGACCCCGTCGATGGCACCGATGCGGTTCGCATCCCGACGCGAACCGTGGACGAGCGCGATCAGAAGGTCGGACTTGGCTCGAGCGTCCGACACGGCCGTCCGGACCGCCTCGCGTCCGGCGCCAGGGCGCACGCCGACGATGGCGACGCGAAGGCCATCCGCATCGACGGTCACGGTCTGCGATTCAGCAGTCATCGCAAGCCAGGGAAACGGTCCGAGCGCTTTCAAGTCGCTGAGCGTCTCAGCCGGTTGCGCGCGGTCGCTCGGCCCCGGAAGTACTGCGGCGACGCCCAACGCGCCGAGAATCCCAGCGAGGGTCTTCGCGTTCCGATTGGCCTGATCGACGCGGACCTCCTCGAGCTCGGCCGTATCGAAAAACGCATCCCCCGCAATCAGAAGGAGCGCCGGCGCGTCGCCGTCGCGGAGGAGGCGCACCTGGGCCGCGAGCCGGTCGATGCCGCCCAGAGGGTCGCTCGTACAGCCGCAGGGCTCGAGATAGCCCTTCAGGTCCGTGACGACCCCGATTCGCAGGCTGGGCCCCTCGGCGCCCTTGGGCGAACGACGGGTGCACCCGGAGCTCAGAATCAGGCCCAGGGCCAAAACCATAAGGAAGCATCGCATCCCCCTGGTTCTAGCAACCGTGCGCCGACTCGCAAAAAGCCTAGGCAGGGCGGCGGCTTGACGGGGAGCCGGCCTCTGACTAGCTTCCGGCGTCTTTTGGGTGGGCCCGACCCGCCGCTTACGAGGAATTCATGGTCAAGGTCCGACTGGCACGCGCCGGGGCGAAGAAGCGTCCCTACTACCACATCGTCGTCACCGATAAGGAAAGGCCCCGCGACGGGCGCTTTATCGAGCAGATCGGCACGTACGACCCGAGCCGCCCCATCACGGAGGCCCGCGTCAACCAGGAACGCCTCGACTACTGGGTCGGCGTTGGCGCTCAGGTGAGCGATCGCGTTCGCGACGTCGTCAAAGAGCACAACAAGGCCGCGGCTGCCGCAGCCTCGGTTTCCTAAGCAGGCGACGACGTGGCTGGAGACAAGCTGCAAGACCTGATCGCGTACATCGCGAGCTCCCTGGTCGACGACCCGGACGCGGTCGAGGTGAACGTGGTCGAAGAAGATCGCGCCACGGTGCTCGAGCTCACCGTGGCCCCCGACGACCTCGGAAAGGTCATCGGCAAGGAAGGCCGCACCGCCCGCGCCATGCGCACCCTGCTCGCTGCGACTTCGGCGCGTATGCGCAAGCGAGCCATTCTCGACATCCTCGAGTAACCCTCTCCCTCGGCTGAGGTTGAAAGGCACCTGTGAGCGAACGTGCCGAACCGGTTTCCTGGATTGAGCTGGGCGTCATCGCGCGGCCTCAGGGCGTGAAGGGCGAAATCCGCGTTCACGTCTTCAACCCGGACTCGACTCTGCTCGAAAAAATGGCCGAAGTCTTCCTCATCGGCGAAGACGACGAGGAGCCCACGCTGGTTGAAGTCCAGTCTGCGCGCCGCGGCCCCAAAGCTCTGCTCATGCGCCTCCAAGGCGTGAGCAGCCGCGAAGACGCCGACTCGCTCCGAGGCTACAAACTCTGCATTCCACGCGTTGCGCTGCCGGAGCTCGAAGAGGGCGAGTACTACCACGCCGATCTGATTGGCCTCGAAGCATTCGAGGGCGACGAGCCGATCGGCGAAGTCGTCGACGTCATCGACTACCCGAGCGCCGAATGCTTGAAGGTCGAGCGCCCCGGTGGTTTCATCGAGGTTCCGATGCTCCCTCGATGGCTCGACCGCATCGACTTCGAGGCAGGCAGAGTCCACCTGAAAGCCCTGGATGACATCCCTTTGCAGAAGCGCCGCTGATGCGATTTGAAATCGTCACGCTATTCCCGGAGCTCTTCGACGTCCTGCGAACGGGCCTCCTCGGCAAAGCTCAGGACGCAGGAACGATCGACGTCCAGGCGATCACCCCACGCGAGTTCACCAGCGACCGCCACCGCAGCGTCGACGACAGCCCGTACGGAGGCGGCAGCGGCATGGTCCTCATGCCCGGCCCCATAGCGGAGACCTTGGACCACCTGGACGAAGCAAGGGCAGGGCGCCCCACACACCGCGTGCTCCTCACACCACAAGGCGAGCGCTTCTCCCAATCCCATGCGCGTCGCTACTCGGAACTGAGCGCGTTGACTTTGGTATGCGGCCGCTACGAAGGTTTCGACGAACGCATTCGCGGCCTCGTCGACGAGGAAATCTCACTCGGCGACTTCGTTCTTCTCGGCGGGGAAGCAGCCGCGCTCGCTGTCATCGAAGCCACCGCCCGCCTTCTCCCGGGCGTCCTCGGAAACGACCAATCGGCGGCCGACGAATCCCACGCCGAGGGCTTGCTCGAGTACCCGCAGTACACGCGCCCCGAGGAGTTTCGCGGAGAAAAGGTCCCCGACATTCTGCGCTCCGGAAACCACGCGGCGATCGCAAGGTGGCGCCGAAAGGAGTCGCTCAGGCGGACGCTGGATCGAAGGCCCGAGTTGCTAGATACGGCGGAGCTCTCCGCCGAGGACCAGGCCTTGCTCGAGGAAATCCGCGACGGACGTTGAGCTCGACCCAGATCCCATGGTGGCATTCGCCGCCGCGCTTCGGTAGATTCGGCAGCCATGCCACGCTTTCGATTCGAACACGCCCAGGACGCCGATACGGTGTTTCAGCTCATCACCAACCGCGACGAGCTCACGAAGCGATGCGAATCGCTCGGCGAACGCGACGTCCAAGTCGAGGTCAGCGAGTCCGGCGGGGTGACGAAAACCCAAATCGCGCGCGAGGTCGAGCGCGAGCTTCCCGGTTTCGCGAAGAAGCTCTTCAAACCAAAGAACACGCTGGTCGAACGTGAAGAATGGCGCAGCGTCGGGAGCGGATACGAAGGGAAGGGGCAGCTCAAGATCGTCGGCACCGGGGCCACAATCGATTCCACGATTCGGCTCTCCCCGAGCGGAGCGGGATCCGTCTACGAGATCGACTTGGAGGTGACCGCCAAAGTCCCGCTCATTCGCCGCAAGCTCGAAACCTTCATCGGCGACACCTCGCTCGAGAGCTTGCGTGAGCAACACGAGCACTACGCGCGGAGGCTTAGCGACTCGTAGCCGGCACTGCCACACCCCCAAATTGTTTTCGAGATTCGCGGCGCCCCTGATAGATTCGCTCCATGTCGCTCACTGCGCGCCTCCTTGTTCTTGCTTGCTTGCTCGCGATCCTCGGCCTTCCGCGTGCGGTGGCTGCTCAATCAGCGCCCGACAAAGCCACGCAGACACAATACGAGGTGGAGTCACGCGACGTTCTCACTAGGAAAGAAGAATAGCGTCACGACCTCAAAGAACGGCGCGT